>DATEFF010000131.1:0-3822 GCA_035280785.1 Saccharimonadales bacterium (SeqCode) | reverse complement strand
TAAACGTAATAAATTTGTTAAAATAGCAATTATGAAATCTCTCAACCTTGCCCGACCGCAGATGCTGATGATCGTTGGAAATCCTGGCGCTGGCAAGAGTTTCTTTGCCCGACAATTCTCCGAAACTTTTGACGCGCCGGTCATAGCAGTTGATCGCATCCGCTACGAACTATTTGCCCAACCGACGTTTAGCAGTGACGAAAGCGAACTCGTTGGCCGCATGGCAAATTACTTTACCGATGAACTTTTAAAGACCAAGCGCAGTTTTGTTGTCGATGGTGGCTGCAACGCTCGCGCCGATCGAGTTAAACTTGCCCAGACTGCTCGCAAAGCCGGCTACGACGTTAATATCATCTGGGTCCAAACCGACCTTGCAACATGTAAAACTCGTGCCCTCAAGCGCAATCCAAAGCGCAGCGAAGACGACAAATTCACTCCTTCACTCACCGACCAGGCCTTTGATAGCCTCGTCCGCCGCTTTACTGAGCCTTCCAAGGAAAGCCACGTCGTCATCAGCGGCAAGCACACCTACGGCACACAGGCCAAGATGGTCCTGCGCAAGCTCATTGCAGCCCGTGAAGTCGCAACCGAAGTCGCCCACGAGCAAGCCAAGCAGGCTACGCAACGCCCTGATCCTAACCAGAACCAGCCAACTCGCCGGGGAATAGTTATTCGCTAGGCAGGAGGGGCCATTCGCGTGACCAAGATATCCGACCCCGAGTTTGGCGAGATTAGCCTACGCCGCACCAGCCTTAGCCGCAATATTCGGCTCAAGCTCGAT
The DNA here is from genome assembly GCA_035280785.1 of Saccharimonadales bacterium (SeqCode). Taxonomy (GTDB): domain Bacteria; phylum Patescibacteriota; class Saccharimonadia; order Saccharimonadales; family EFPC-124; genus DATEFF01. The sequence continues at coordinate 3,041 of DATEFF010000131.1, read as the reverse complement.
TCTCGCGGGCTTATTTCTATTACATTACCCAAGCGCGCTCCGCTGTTTTTGGCCAAGCAGCTTCTGAACGATTCGCGCGCCAGCATCCGCAGCTCGCTTGCAAAGATCCGCACTACAAAGCCTCAGTACCGCAACGGCGACATTATCGGCAAAGTCCACCGCTTGCGCATCGAGCAAGACGACAGCGTCGGGTACTCGCACCGCCTGGATAAGAATGAGCTGGTCGTTTTTACTCCGGTTGCTTCGTCGCCAGACATGACCCAGCGGACGATCCACGAAGGTATTGCCAAGGCGCTGCGCGTGCAGGCCAAGTCGTACCTCCCCCGCCGTATCAAGACTCTGGCTGACGACCACGGCTTTTATTATTCGAAGCTGCGATTTAGCAGTGCCGGCACTCGCTGGGGTAGCTGTAGCTCGGAGGGGACGATTAGCCTCAACATCTGGCTGATGCAACTGCCGTTTGAGCTCATCGACTATGTGATCTTGCACGAGCTGAGCCATACCCGTCACATGAATCACAGCGAAGCCTTTTGGGCCGAGTTGAGTAACTTTGTGCCAAACTACCGCGAGCTGCGCCGCGAGCTCAAGCGCCACCATCCATACGCGTAAAGTATACTGGTGATATATGACAACCAAAGATATTGCCAACCTCCGAATTGTTAACCAACATATTGCACGACCACATCTGACCGACCCAGCAGATGTTGTGCGGTCCATGGGCGCAATCCAAGCGCAAGACTATGGACAGTCACTGTGGGCTGTTGGTCTGCGCACAAAGGGTGCGAAGGTTGGCAATATACTGGGGGCGATCGAGTCCGGCAAGATTCTCCGCACTTGGCCAATGCGTGGAACAATTCACTGGGTCCCAGCCGAGGATGCCAAGTGGATGGTGGCGCTGAACGGCGAGCGGACAATCAGCTCGGCGAGGAGCCGGCACGTGGAAATGAGCCTGGACGACAATGTTTTTGCCCGTGCAGAGGAGCTACTGCGTCGCGAACTGGAGGGTGGCAAACGCTTGAGCCGCCCAAAGATTCGTGACTTACTTGCGGCAAACAAGTTTGATGTTGGCGAGCAGCGTGTTGGGCATATATTGGGCGCGTTGTCCCTTCGTGGTGTGCTGTGCATTGGCCCGATGGAAGGCAAACAACAGACGTTTGTGTTGCTAGACGAATGGGCGCCAAAGCCACGCAACCTCACACGTGAGGAGGGTCTGGGCGAGCTGGCGCGGCGATACTTTACGAGCCATGGTCCCGCGACTATCCTTGACTTCGCCACTTGGGCAAGCCTAGCGCAACGCGATGCCAAGATTGGTCTCGAAATTGCTAAGCCGCACCTTGTCACGGTGAACGTTGAGGGTGCTGACTATTGGCTCAGTCGCGATGCTCAGGATGTCGACCCTGCCGCGAGCAAAGGCGTTCACCTGCTCGCCGCTTTCGAGGAATATCTGTTGGGCTACAAAGATCGTACAGCTGTCGTCACGCCTGACCGGGCGGTCGCATCATACACAAATGGTATTTTTTACCCGCTAATTGTTGTTGATGGCCAAGTTGTCGGAACCTGGAAGCGCACTGTTGGCGCCAAGAACATTGCGGTTGCCTTCACGCCGTTCGAGCCGCTCTCTGCTGCTGTAATCAAGCAAGTCCACGCTCAAGCCGAGCGCTATGGTGAATTTATGGGACAACCCATCGTTTTTGCACCGTAGTGGTGCTACAGTATAGGCATGTTGGTATCGCCGCATGTCACTGCCGGAGCCGCTCTCGGGGCCGTCATAGGTCATCCGATACTTGTTATACCCTTCGCGATTGCGAGCCACTTTATACTCGACTCAGTTCCTCATTGGCAGGAGACGCTTGCGCCATACCAGCCGACCAAGAAAACATTTATTCGTATACCGATTGATCTTGCGATTGGACTAGCGGTGATATTGCTGGCTGTCCAAGCTCAACCACAGCATGCCATTGCGATTTGGGTGGGCGCTTTATTCGCCAGCGGCGCAGACCTCGACGTTTTGTTTATTGTGTACCCCAAGCTCAAACGCGGCATTCTGCATCGTTACTACACTTGGCACTGCGCTATTCAGCGCGAAACTGCCTCACTGTGGGGCATTGTGCCGCAGGTGGCCGTGATAATGGTGGGGCTTGCGACGATCTATCAGGTCTAAGTAATTATTTCATTGTCCGTAATCGGCAGCGTGCACGATAATGAATAGGCTCTCCGTTTGGAGGGCCTCACGTCTGCTCGGAGGTGTTGCTCTGATGAAGACGCACGCAAGTATGGTGTGGAATGCTCTGGAAGTGGCTCGCGCCAGGCTCGGAAGTTCCATGGCGGACGACGTGCCGCCGGCGCAGCTCACCTACTGTTGTTCGCTGGTCAGTTGGATTCTGACTGGCTGTAGCCGGCCGGAAGGTGAGCCTACCTGCGAGGTTCGCAGGCTGGTCGGCGAAGCTGTCGTTGGCGGTCTGGAGGTGGCGTTCGGCCTCAACTACCGCGAGCTGGCTGACGCAGCAATTCATGCCCGGCATCAAAGCCTCTAAGCCGATGTTCGTGTGCCTGGAGTGCGGCGGCTTGACCAGCTGCCCACTCCGGCCCAACCACTGGTGTTTGAAAATTATATAATTTTATTGCATAAACGGAAAAATGAGCGTAGGATAATCCGTGGCCCCTCATCCGAAGAGGGATTCTACGTTTCTGGAGGCTTTACTCATGACCACTGGTGTGGACACCCGTCTCGACGCTGTCGTCCGGGCCGCGCAGGCTCGGCTGGCTGTCGACCTCTCCAACAGTGCCGGGCAGCCGGTCATCACCTACTGCCGCGAGCTGATCGCCTGGGTCGTGACCGGCACCAACAAGCCGACCGGTGCGCCGACCGACCGCGTCCGCTCTGCGGTGTGCGCCGCGGTGAACGTCGGCCTGGCCGAGGTCTACGGCAGCATGCGTTCGTCGGACATCGACTCCGGCATCACCACGCGTCGCGACGTCCTCTAGGACGTCAGGGTTGGGCCGGGCTGGCAGCTTCTTGCCAGCCCGGCCCGCCCGAGCAA
>DATEFF010000130.1:0-3388 GCA_035280785.1 Saccharimonadales bacterium (SeqCode) | reverse complement strand
CAAGCCCGACTCACCTTTTTATTTGCCCCACACTTGCACTTGTATAACAAGTCTTATGCTTTGAATATAGACCTTTATCAGATTGAGGTCAAATCCGCCCCATGAAAAAACACCCATACAGTTGGGTGTCTTTTCATGGTACCCCGGGTTGGACTCGAACCAACGGCCAGAAGCTTAGAAGTCTTCTGCTCTATCCAGCTGAGCTACCGGGGCACGAGATCATGCCATGGTGCGAGTGGAGGGAATCGAACCCTCATCTTCAGCTTGGAAGGCTGACATAATAGCCTTTATACAACACTCGCACGAGAACAGATGTATTATACCACATCTGTTACGTCGAAACGTTAGGCTGCGCTGGTCAAGGCTTTCTCGAGCACGTAACCAAGGCCGTATGCCATGCCGGCAGCAACAGCACCCAGCAAAAATGTTTCGACCGCCGCACGGATTCGACCAGTGCGGGTCACGCGCGCCTTTAGCAAGCCAATCGCAACGAATGTCAGTGCTGCAAGCGTTGTGCTAACAACAAACAGCGTTTCCTTTGGTGTGTGCAGGCCAAAGGCTGCGTCCCACACGTAGGCCAGGATAGGCACAAACCCGACAATGACGAACGAAATAAATGTTGCGATACCGTCACCAAGTGGCGTCTCACCCTCTGTTATTTCGTTCTTCTTTGCCTTCAGGTCGCGCTCGGACTTTGCAGATAGGTAGGCGCTGGCGCCCATCGAGAAGCCGTCACCAATAAGGTTAGCAATACCCAAAACGATAATAACCAGAGGTGAAAGCCCCGCACCGGCAGAGGCAGCAACAACGGCAAAAGTCGTGACCGTGCCGTCGATGGCACCATACACAAACTCACCTAAGTATTCTTCTATTTTCTGTTTCATCTCTGTAGAACTCCTTGAATGTCGTCTAATGTTATCGCAATTGTGCTACCTGGTGCAACCTGCCCCGACAGCATGCGCTTGGCTACAATGTCCTCGATGCTGCGCTGAACAACGCGGCGCATTGGGCGAGCACCAAGGCGAGGGTCGTAGCCAGCAGCAACCAGCGCTTTCTTGGCGTCCTCGGCAACAGTCACAGAGACTTTTTGTGGCGCGAGCGTCTTGTTCATACTCGCGACAATCAAATCCAAAACCTGCAACAATTCGTCTTGGTTGAGCGGACGGAACACAACAATCTCGTCAAAGCGGTTCAAGAACTCTGGCTTAAACTGGCCCGAGTCGATCAGCTCGTTTACAAACTTCTCTTCGAATTGCTCCAGCTTGTAGCCAGCGTCGATGTATTGGCGAATGCGGTCAGCGCCAGCGTTACTTGTGGCAATCACAATTGCGTCCTTAAAGCTCACGGCGCGGTTATTGATATCGCGCAAAACACCTTCATCGAGCAGCTGGAGCAGCGTGTTCAGGACATTCGGGTGAGCCTTTTCGATCTCGTCCAGCAGCACAACGCTAAATGGCTGCTTAGAGATTTGTGCCGCCAGGCTGTTTGCATCGCTCGCCGCGTCAGCCAACAGTCGTGTCACATCGCCCGGCTGCGAAAACTCGTTCAGGTCCAGCCGGACAAGCCGATCTTCGCCACCAAAATACACAGACGCCAACGCTTTACTCAGTTCGCTTTTACCAACACCAGTCGGACCAAGGAACAAGAATGTACCTATTGGTCGCTCTTGGTTGCGCACGCCGGCACGCGCACGGCGCAGAGCGTTACTCACAACATTCACGGCGCGGACCTGGTTGATCATACGCTCGTGAATGAGATTCTCTAGATTAAGAAGCTTGTCTCGCTCGTCCGCCGCATTTGCGTTACCAACCTTCACGCCGTATGTCTTCTCGACGGCTTGCTGAATTGACGTTGCCGTCACCAAACCATTCGGCGCCTGTTGCGCAGCAGCCTCAAGCAGACTAATCGCCTGGCCAGGCATAGCACGGTCAGCCACATAGCGGCTACCCAAGCGGACAGACTCTTGCAGCGATTGGTACATGTACGTGACTTTGTTGCGGAACTCCATAATCAACAACTGATCTTGCAGTACAAGCATAGTGTCTTCACGGTTGAGCGGCGCAACGGTAATGCGGTTCATGTGCTGCGTCAGCGCAGGGTTGGTCTGGCTGAGCTTCAGCCAACGCTGCTCATCCATCGCCAAGATAATTCGCAGACCGCCGCCCTCAAGGATTGGCAACAACAGGTTACTCAGGTCAACAGAGCCTGTTCCCTCTTGCAGGAATAGTTGCGCATCATCCAAAAAGATCACGACGTTCTTCGCCTTCAGCGCTTCAACAAATAAACTCTGTACTAAATTCTCTAGCCCTCCCCTGCCCCTCGCCTGAGCAATCAGACTTGCCGGATCAAGCGCCATCACTTGGCGATAACGAAGGCTTTGTGGCAGAGCAGGGCTTGGGTTAATAAGTCGCTCGGCCAATGCGTACACCAGCGTTGTCTTCCCCACGCCGGTTGGACCAACCAGGACCGCATTCTGACGACCACCACCCGACAGTAGGTTAGTCATCTGGGTTATAACTTCCTGGTGACCTTCAAGATCGCGAGTTAGCAATCCGCCGGCGACGCTTTCTGACACATTCAGGGCAAAGCGACTAAGCAAAGGCGTGTACCCAAAGGCCCAGTCACGGCCGATGCCGCCAGTTGATTTCTTGAGCTTGTGCGCACGAATGATGTGCTTGATATGCTGATACCACCCCAGGCCAGCGTCGATATCCTCTTGGCTGAGCTGAAGCCGAGCGAGCAATTGGTCGTTGCCCGGAATCTTCTCGACAAGCGCGGTCAGAAGCGTCGCAGCATCAACTGTTTCGGCGTCGTACTTCTGGCGTAGGTCAAGCGACCGCGCCCAAATATCATTCGTGCTGTCAGGCAATTGGCTGCTGAGTTCGGTCAAAAAATTCGGCCCAACCCCAAAGCGCGTCACAAAGAACTGCCCGCCCGAAAGCCCCATAACAACTTCGGCGATTTGCTGCGGCGTTGGATTTGCGGGCAAGCGACCCAACACATCGCCCGACAACAAACCGTGCATCGTCGGCTGTGACTCTTTGGCTGGGCGGATGTCCTCCAGCTCATACTTATGCCACATCAGAATCATGAGCGGCCACACACCAAGACTGGCAACAATTGCTCCAGCTGGCTGCAATGTCAGCACCACCATTGCCGCGCCAATCAGGAATGGCAAAGCAACCGCAGCCATGAGAATCAAGTGAACCGGCTTACTGCTAAGACGCACGCCCAATCGCGCTTTTTGTGCCCTCATCGAACCATAATTGAAGACACCCTGGTTCATGACTGCACTCCCAAAACAATAAACGTCACGATGAACGGTATGAGCGGTACGACAGGCCAGAGGACAAGTAGCGTTACCGATACGATCACCATCAAAATCGTC
>DATEFF010000129.1:0-7805 GCA_035280785.1 Saccharimonadales bacterium (SeqCode) | reverse complement strand
CCAGGATCTCTTGCAGGTGTTCTTCATCGCCACTTTTGGCAACCGTCCATGGCTTTACTTCCTCGAGGTAAACGTTCAGCCCACGGACGCGCGTCCAGAGGTGATCGAGCGCGCGGTCAAAGCGCATTGCGTTGAGCTCTTCGTAAAAGGCGGTCATGTCGTGCTTGGCGCGCGGCAATTCGCCGATGACACCGTTTTGGTAGCGTGTAATCATGCTTGCGACACGCTGGACAAGGTTGCCCAACTCGTTGCCAAGCTCGTTGTTGTAGGCAGTCTCGAACTTCTCCCAGGTAAAGTCGCCGTCGTCGATGGTTGGGATGTGGCGCAAGAAGAAGTAACGGAAGGCATCAACACCGTACGCGTCAATAACCTCAATCGGGTCGATGACATTACCAATGCTCTTGCTCATCTTGGTGCCGCCGGTCAGGACGTGACCGTGGACCAGCAGCGTCTTAGGGATCGGCAGGTCGAGCGCGATCAACATCGCAGGCCAAATAGCCGCGTGGAATCGCAAAATGTCCTTACCAATAACCTGTACGTCAGCCGGCCAAAACTTCTGGAAGTTCTCGCCATCAGGGTAGCCGAGCACACTCACATAGTTCATGAGCGCCTCGAACCACACGTACATGACGTGCTCTGGGTCGCCAGGGACTTCGATGCCCCAACTGAGGTGTTTGCGCGGGCGCGAGACACTAATGTCCTCTAGGCCCTTCTCTATCAGCTGCAAGATCTCGTGCTTACGAAACTCAGGGACGATCTTGAGTTCGCCAGCTTGCAGAGCTTCTTTGATCTGCTCGCCAAAAGCACTGAGCTTAAAGAAGTAATTCTCTTCGCTGAGCTTCTGGTATGGGCGCTTGTGAACTGGGCACTCGCCGTTGGTCTCGGTGGCTTCGCGAGCAGTCACGAAGGCTTCTTCGCCAGAGCAGTACCAGCCTTCGTAGGTTGACTTGTAGATGTACTTTTCGGCTAGCTGCTTCCAGATAATCTGGGCGGCTTTTTCGTGGCGTTCGTCGGTGGTGCGGATAAAGTCCGTATAACTCACCCCGAGGCGCTTTAAGAATTCATGCCAAGACGGGACGACTGAGTCGGTGTAAGCCTTTGGCTCCTGACCGGCTTCGTCAGCCTTTGCGGCAATCTTTGTACCATGCTCGTCGGTGCCGACCTCAAAGAAAACCTCGCTGCCCATCTGTCGGTGGTAGCGGGCTAAGACATCGCTCAACATGTAGTCCATAGCGTGTCCGATATGTGGTTTATCGTTGACGTATGGTATCGCGGTTGCGACGTAGAATTTCTTCATGTGTCTAGCTCCTCTGAGCTTTAGTTATAACAGGTTATATTGTAACAGACTCCAGAGGTAGTTTGTGGTAATTTTGTTTTTATGGTATAAAAGCTTTCGGTCTTCGCACCGAACCATTGCATAGGAGGATGAATGGCGCAGACAGAAGCGCCTACGTTCATAGCCACCGGCGAAGCATGCCGACGGCTGAACGTAGGACGTAGTCAGCTCCAAAACCTGTTCCCCCTCATCCCGTATCTGTACGTGTCCAGGCGCGAGACGCGATTGTTCATCGGCGAGTACATCGATGGATACGCCGCGTACCTGCGCCAGCAGCAAGCAAGCCCGACGCTGGCAACGGCGCGGGCATACCTTGCGACCGCGGACGCACAGGAGATCATCGGGAGAGTGACGGGGCAGTTCAACCGCACACTCGCCACCAAGATCACCTTCACGCCCACGGAGCTCACTCAGCTCCTCAACATCGGGCGCATGACGGTGACCACGTGGCACCAGAACAAGGTGTTCCCGATCATCAAGCAGAAGGTTCGACCCAAGCGCGACAGGGGTAAGGGACCTCGCGAGGTCCTGCTCATCCCGTCGAGCGAACTGCGCAAGGCGCTGGAGTGGAAGATTCCACGCGCCTAGCAGTGCGTCGCTCGCGGCCCCCTTCGGCGAAGACCAGGGGGCCGCGAGCTAGTACAACCTAGCCATGAACTTATATTTATGATTTAATACCCAACCGGCTCTACACGAAACACGCGGAGGAATGAGTGCCCACACTCAAGCGGATGTTCATGCCGGTTGGCGACGTCAACCGACGATTCCAAGGCATTCCCCGGCGCTGCACCGCCAGTTCCACGTTGTTCGGTCACCTGGTCACCCCAGGAGGCGGACGGACGTACCCGACCGCCTACGTGGATGCGCTCCTGGAGCACACATCTGGACCCATCACCGACCGACTGGTTCGGCGATTCAACCGCAGCAGCCAGGCTCAGGCCGCCATGCGGGCAGCAGAGCAAGAGTTCACCCGACGACTCAACGCTCGAGTGGCGCAGGCCCCTCGGGTCGGCCTACTCACCCTCAACGACGTCGCGTGGCTCCTGGGCGTCTCTCGCTCGGCCGTCGACAATCCGCGACGCGCAGGCACGCTGCCGGCCACGAAGGTCGACGACGTGTACTGCGTCCAGCCCAGTGACCTGACAACTCGCTGCACCTGGCAGCTGCCCACGCTGTAGTCCGTCGAGACTCCGACCCCGCCCTCCCCTGGGTGCGGGTCGGAGTCGCTACGCAATCAGTCGCGCAAGAAGCGCAAACCGGCCCTCAGGCTCACCGTTTCGAACCGCGCGGTAGTGCGAATAGTAATTATCACTCGTTGCCGTATTAATCGGCGACACCTCAATATGCTCCGGCAAAACACCAGCTTCAATAAATCGCTGGCGATTGTAGCCAGGCAAATCAACACCGTAGCCCTTGTCGGTCTTGTGCAAAAAATCCTTCCAAGCTGGGTCATCACCCTGCGAAACCTTCTCAAACACGTACGACTCAGCCTTAATAGCCGGGCTCAAATAAATTCGCAGATCTGGCGCCGAAGAATGAAACTTCCCCTGTAAATACTGCACTGTCTTGGTTGCAAGCTCCGCGACCGTGCTCTGCCAACCCAGATGGACGACGGCCAGGACGTTGTGGACCGGGTCATGGATAGCCACAGCGTTGCAGTCTGCAACTGGCAGCATTAATCCAACATTTGGAACTTTCGTGACCAGGGCATCAGCAGGAATGCGCTCCGCTGGGTTCGCTACTCCCCTGCCCTCTGCGCTCGTGACCTCAACGATCTCATCCCACGCGCCTTGGTTAGCGCCGACATCCATAATGACAATGTGGTCGACATCAAGCTCAACAGCCTCGGCCAGCTTGCCGATGGCAACCTGTGTGTCTTTCAGCGGGCCCCACTCTGGCTTCGTATTGCCGTCAGACTTACTGGAAATTGCGGCGCGAACTTTCTGTGAATCAAAGATAGTTGGTTGGTCAGAGCTAATCATAATTTTATTGTAGCACTAGCGAATGCACTTGCGGGGCGGCCGGAGTAACCCGGCCGCCCACGCGTGGGACTTATGCGGCGGCGACAGGCCGCAGCGCGATGACGCGCGGCACCACCCACTTGTTGCAGATGGCGTGGAGCGTGTTGATCACGACGATTGCCGGCGCGATGATCGCAACCGTGCCCGGATAGGAAGGCTCGAACAGCAGCGCCAGGATGATCGCCGTGATGCCGTTCTGCTGAGCGAAGGCCAGATTCACGCGATCCGCCCACGGCAGCTTCCGCGTCAGCGGGATGGCCACCAGGGTGTGCGCGAAGTAACCCACCACGCCGAGCATCAGCCCGAACCAGATGTTGATGCCGTAAACCAACAGCATCCCCAGCAGGAGGGTCGCCAGAACCAGCGCCACCTTGACCGCAGCATCGATGACGCGATCGAACTTCTCCGGTCGCAGGAACAGACCGATGATGGCCAGCCCCAGCATCATCAGGCACATGATGGCCGTCGCGAACGACATGGCCAGCAAGGCGTACCCGGCGAACAGCACGAGCAGAGTGTTGCTCAGGCTGCGACGCGTGAACTTCCACACCAGGAACACGAGTAACGCAAAGGCCAGATTCAGCCCCAGCGCCAACACGTAGCCGCCCAAGCCACCGGCGACGATCGGCTCAGCCCCAGGGGCAGGCGCAACCATCAATGGCGGCGTGTAGAGCCCGAGCAGTACCGTCATCGGGTCGTCGAACGAGGACCAAGCGCCCAGAAGGCTCATGGCCAGAACGCTCATCTTGGTCTTCTCCAGCGCGGCGACCGCAAGCGGGTCAACCTGGGCGATGTTGATGCCCAGCACGAAGAAGACCGGCAGACCCGTCAGACCCCACAGCAGGCCACCGGTAATGAAGGCTTTCGCTATCACGCCGACGGTGACCGCCAACAGGATTAGCCGAAAGTGCTTCTTGACCTGCTCGATCACGATGCCGTGCGTGCTGGCGTACAGCCCCACTGCCAGCAGAGCTGACGTGGCAGGCCTATACCAGGGTTGGTCATCGATGTAATCGAGGTGCAGTAGTTTGGCAATGAACCAGCCGACCCCCAGACAAACAATCAACCGCGGGAGCGGCGTCATGAGGAAGGAAGTCAGCCTGCGAATGTAAACCATCTCAGGCTCCTATCTCAGTTGTCTATACCCACTGAGCTATACTAGCGCAGCGTATGCTTTCGTCAAGCTATACCAATCGTCCAAGCCAAGCTGTTCGGCGCGAGCCTTCGGGTCTACAGCGGCGGCCTCTAATAACTTCTCGACTTCTGTCTTCTCAAGGTGCAGACCTCCGCTCAGGCTATTGCGGAGCTTCTTGCGCTTCTCGCCAAAGCCAGCGCGGACCATACGGAAATAATCTTGTGACGTGACATCGGGGAATAACGGCTCGATGCGACGCTTGAGGGCAATAATCTGCGAGTCAACCTTTGGCGGCGGCGTAAAGAGCTCGGCAGGCACCACGGGACCGAGGGTTGCCTCGGCGTAAAACTGCACGCCCACAGCCAATACGCTCATGTCGCCAGGCTTTGCCGCCATGCGCTCGGCAACTTCCTTTTGCACAAGGATCGCAGCTTCCAGCGGCGGATTCGGCGATTCTAGCAACAAGCGGACGATTTTGCTGGTGATGTAATACGGCAAGTTGGCGGCAACTTTGTAGTCACGCGGAAGTTTAGTGAGGTCGAACTTGAGGATATCACTATGCACAACCTCGAGATTCTTAGCCGGAACGCGAGCAGCCAAGCCGGCCGCAAGCTCAGGGTCAAATTCAACAGCAATGACGTGCTTTGCCAAGCCTGTGAGTTCAGCAGTTAATGTGCCCAGGCCGGGACCAATCTCGAGCACGGTGTCGTCTAAGCCAACGTGTGCAGCGGCGGCCATTGACCGCAGCGAATAGATGTCATGCAGCCAGTGCTGCCCGAGGGATTTATTGGGAATTACGCTCATAGGTCAAGAAGTTTCAAGCCAGTCTGGTCGTCGTGCAGTCGCTTCAGCGGTTTGTAGGTTACGTGGATAAACAACTCGCATGTACCACCGACGACAAAATCTTTAACGTGACCACCGATAACCTGGTAACTGCGGTCGCTGAATGTGCCATGCAGATGGGACATCAGATTATCGTGCTCATCGCGAGCGACCGTGCCAAGCAAGCCAGTTATCTCGTACATCGACTCGAAATCGCGCCAGATGTATTCCTTGGTTTCAAGGTCGTAAAAGCCAAGCGTCAGCTGCTCTGCCGCGCCCACGCCACTGACGGAAGCCCCCAAGATTTGAGTGTCGCTTTCGGCAAAGAGTTGTTCCATCGCCTCACTCAATCGCTCGCCGCGCTCCAGGCGGACGACGTAATTATAACCGTCGTAACTCGAGACCATTATCGGTAGATGTCCTGCAAACTAAGCTTAGCGCGACAGCCTGGCCACGGCTGCCAGCCGCGACGCTTGTACGTTTCCCAAGCCTTTTGGTCTTGAACGGCTGGTGGTGCGAGATCGGCGCGAGCAAAGCCACCATAATTAGCCCATGTGCTGATGTCGTACTGATAGGCGCCGTAATAGCCGTTACCGCTGTTGCGAGCATAGTTGCCACCAGCTTCACAGCTGCGGAGGCGAGCCAGAGCGGCTGCAAAGTCGCCATCCACGCCAGCAGTCTTGGCGCCAACGACTTCGACTTGCTCTTTTGGCTCAACGGTCGTGACGCTCTGGATTTCTTTGCGTGAGACTTCTTTGCCGTTTTTGAGTTCAATCTGGAAAGTAACAATCTTCTTGCCCTTTACGCCAGGAGTTTGGACTTTCTTGTAGCCAACAGGCTGGTCGGCGTCCTGAATTTGCTTGGTCTTAAAGTCGACTTCTTTTTCTTCGCTGATGGTCTGCTCGCCATTGCGATAGACATCAACAGCCATGCCGTCGGCGATAGTGGCATCAACAGATGGCGAGACGCCGTCTTGTGCGGCGAGGGTAACGCCCTTCTCTTTCAGCAGTTCACCAACAGTCGTGGCCTGAGTGCGGATGTCGACCATCTTGCCATACAGCATCATGTGAATTGGCGTGCTACGGTCGATTGTCAGCATTAACCCTGCACCACCTTGGGCCACAAAGTCGTCGATGCGCGAAATGTTCAAGATATCTTCGTCGTAAACTTCAAGGCCCGCAGTTTCAGCGATCTTTTTGGCGCTGGTGTGCGGGCTCATAATGCGGTAACGCTGGCCGCCGTCGACTACTGTTACAGGTCGGGCTCTGTAGACGTTAATGTCGTAGGTTTGAGCAACAAGCTTGGTAGCCTTGCCCGGTTCCACAGCGTCGTATTGCTCGAGGCTCACGCCAGCCTTTTCGAGGGCCTCACCAACAGTAGTAGCATTAGTCGCAATGACCTGCTGCTGGCCGTCATGGTAAATGGTCACAATGCGACCATTTTCGGCGTGAACTTGAGTGTGGTTTAACGGAGAAATGGCATACAGGCCTACTATCGCGGCCGTGATTCCTACCCCGGTTAACACCTTCTTAATAAGTCGAATATTCATTGGTTTTTGCTATTCGCAATGAAATAAGTATATCAAATAGTGGCAAGAGGATGAAACTGCACGCAGGGTTGGCCCAACGTCATGCCAACTAGACTCACGTTCCCCGGTATGAACGAAGTGTATCGGTTGGGTGTGGCTTGGGCCGAGCCGGGCTAAAACGCCAAGGCTAATCTTTCTTATATAATTTCAAAGCTCGGTCCACCGTCTTGCTCCGGTGAGATGGCAAATGCTTCAGCGAAAACCATGCCACATCCAGCATCTCCAGGCGATGTCTGGCAGCAATATGCGCAGGCTGCTTCGGCACCTCGGCAACAAAACAATCCACCACAAATGGCGCGTTACTGTCGCCATTCTCAAACTCACCCAGCACCTTGCATTTGCGTTCGTCGATAGACACGCCTGTCTCCTCAAATGTCTCGCGCAAGGCCGCAACCTTCGGCTTTTCGCCCCGGCGAATACCGCCCCCAGGGAGACTCCAACGCTGATGACCAAACCAACTTCGCACCATCAGCACTTCGCCCTTCTCGTTCACAACAAGTACACGCACGCGGTGCTTGCCCTTCATATAAACACGCAGCACGGGCGTTGCAGCGCCGTGTGCTAGTTTGCCGAGTCGAGCATAGGACTTTCTGACCATATGTTCATTATTGTAACAATGCTAGCGTTTTTCGGACAACAAAAAATCGCCATGCAGGCGATATGTTTCTTGGCGGGACTGACTGCGGGGCCGCATCCGAGGGCTCGAAAGCCCAGGGATGCGGCGCCCGCCCGGCGAGTGTTTCTCTAGCCGGTTGTGCACGGCCAGATAGGCACGTGCACCGGTGTCAGCTCTTGAAGACGTAGCACTGAGTGGCGAACCCCGCGGGGACCTGCGGAACCAGTTCGTGGTTGACCGGGATCTGCTGGTTCAGCGACTTACCGTGGAGGTAGGTGTTGATGACC
>DATEFF010000128.1:0-8104 GCA_035280785.1 Saccharimonadales bacterium (SeqCode) | reverse complement strand
CAGTATATCGCCGGTGCACCCAGAATCCAATACGACCAACAACTCGTGGCTACCAAGCCGCTCGGCAGTACGTTCCAAATTGTTGAGGGCGTTCTGACGACGAGTGCACTCGGCCCCGACGACGAACGATACTACATGTTGGAAGACCCAATTGGACCCGCGGCGTCTCGAGTTGCTGCGGCACAGGATAGCCCCGACCAGCTGACTGCCGTATTGCAGCAAATAGGTGTTGAGGTTGCTGCAAGTTTGCAGCTAATGCTGGCCCCACAGGATAAGCAAGTCGTGATGGACGGTGAACTGTCGCAGCTGCCCCAGCTCCTCGACGTCCAGCAGAAACTCTTGCCCACGCTCACGCTTTCGGCCCAGAAAAACCCAGACAGCGTCACACGTGGCGTTGCGAAATTCACATTTGATCGTATAGCTCAGCGATTGCTCAGCTAGTTCATATAGTATTGCTATTACAAACAAACCAGGAGGGAAGCCTATAAGAAACAGCTCTGAAAATCTTTGAAACACTACTATTGATACAAGGAACCAGAAGTAAAATAACTTACTTACAATAACCCCATCAAGCAGGTCCACCCCTTAGGACCTGCTTTTGGTTTAATGCGATTACCATTCAGACAATTCTCAGTTTCGCGCTATACTCTAGGAGCGTATGAAGATTCTAGTAATTGAAGACGAACACAAGATCGCGAACGCTATTAAGAAAGGACTGCAACAAGAGTCCTTTGCCGTTGACGTGGTATACGATGCCGACGATGGTTTGGCAAGCGCCCGCGCCGACGAGTACGATGTTATTATTTTAGACCGCATGCTGCCCGGCGACATAGACGGCATTGGTGTCTGCAAGGCGCTTCGAGCCGAAGGCAATCACGCACCCATTTTGATGCTGACCGCTAAGGGTGCTGTCCGTGACCGCGTTGTTGGGCTGGATGCTGGCGCCGACGATTACCTCGTAAAGCCATTTGCTTTCGAGGAGTTGCTGGCCCGAGTACGCGCATTGCTGCGTCGACCTCAGGATTCACTGGGCTTAAAACTGGAAGTCGGTGAGCTTTCGCTCGACACCACTACATACGAAGTTCGCCGCGGCGATACTGTCATCGACCTGTCGCAGCGTGAGTTTGCGCTGCTGGAATACCTCATGCGCAACAAGGGCCGTACCCTCAGCAAAGAAATGATAATCCAACACGTCTGGAGCTACGACGCCGATGTCCTGTTCAATACCGTCGAAGTGTACATCGGGTACCTCCGTAACAAGATCGACCGACCGTTCCGTGGCGGTGCACAGTTGCTCAAGACAGTCCGCGGTTTTGGTTATAAACTAGATGGGTGAGAATGTTTGAGTCTGCAACAATCAAATTAACAGCGTGGTACTTGGCCCTGATGATGGGCATTAGTATCGCGTTTAGCCTGGTGCTGTATAACTCGTCGGCCGTGACGCTGAATGCCGCGTATGACCATCAGCGGGCGGTGATTCGTCAGCAATTCTTTGGCGTGTTTGGTCTGACGCCAGGTCGTCAGGACGAGCAACTTCGCAATAACGAGATTACGCTTGGGCAGCAACAGCTGATCGCTAACCTGACACTCGCCAACGTCGGCGTGCTGTTGGTCGGTGGTGCGGCGAGCTTCTATTTGGCGCGTCGAACGCTGCGACCAATCGAGCAAACGCTGGAGGCGCAAGCTCGCTTTACGGCCGATGCCTCACATGAGCTTCGCACGCCGCTGACTGCGATGCAGACCGAGATTGAAGTGTCACTTCGCGACAAAAACTTAACCGCGGCCGAGGCGCGGGAGTTGCTTGAGAGTAACCTCGAGGAAGTCCGTAAGCTTCAAGACCTCAGCAATAGTCTGCTGACATTGGCCAATCAAGACCGCGAGCACTTCGAGCCCGAGCGCGTCCAGACCGGCGCCGTCCTGAAGGATGCGATTGCCCGGACATCTAAGGTTGCCAAGCAAAAACGCATAACCATCGTGAACAAAGCCACCAACCAACATGTTTGGGGAAGCAGCGATGGGCTTGTTCAGCTTTTTGCGGTCCTGCTGGATAACGCCATCAAGTACAGCCCGGCCGATTCAACAGTTACTTTGAGCTCAAAGGCTAAGGGCGGCAGTGCATACATCTCTGTAATAGACGAAGGACACGGCATTAAGTCCGATGACTTGCCGTACATCTTTGACCGCCTGTACCGCGCAGACAGTTCGCGTACAAAAGGCAAAGTTAATGGCTACGGCCTTGGTTTGTCTATCGCCCGCAAGATTGTCGAGCTCCACAAGGGCGCTATTGAAGTCACGAGCAAAGTCGACCACGGTTCAACATTCACCGCTCGAATCCCTTTGGCGCCAAAGGAAGAGAAAGAAGATAAGCTCTAGAAGCCTTCGCGCTTGTCCCGCATAAAGCGGACCCATTCTTGGAGGATGCGAAGGGTAGTCTTGAGCGGCATCTCGATCAGCAGGTCGAGGATGGTTGTGAGGACGTTGATCTTGCGGTAGCGCGCACTCAGCCACTCACCCAGCTTGATGAACGGAGTGTAAAAGAAGTCGGCAATGATGTCAAAGATGCTTTCGCGGCGGTCGTTAATGTCTAGCTCGCGTGACTGCTGGATGAGGCGGAAGCGGAAGAAGCTGACCGCGCTGAAGAACAAGAAGAATACGCCGATGTGGACGAATGTGAAGTCCATCAACAGCAGCAACCAAACAGCGAGGCCAAACGATGCCCCGTACGCCAATGTGTACACTACGCGGAAGGCAAAGCGCAATCCACCAGAGATATCGCGCTTTGGGATGCGGTAGGTGACAGGGTTGTCGCCGGCGTACATAATGCGGTCGATTTGTTTGCGGAGCGCGTCGGTGTTGGCTTGGTCAGGCTTTTTGACAGCCCAAACGGCGGTTGCCATGTATAGAGGCGGGAAGACCATGTTGACGATCAGTGGCAGGATGATAATTGCACCGTGTTGCCAGTAATCGTACGGGATTTCAATCAGAAGGCCAATCAACGCTTTGGTGACAAATACGAAGAGCAGCGTGCGGATAATGCTTTTGACCAAACGCTTGTGGGTCTTTTGGTACTGTTCGTCGGCGACAGCGCCAACGTAGCTAGCCAGTTTGGTTGGTTGTGACAAGATGGCCGGGCTACCGCCAGCCTGCGTAACCTCACGGATGATGCGCAGTGGTGCGCCATTGCGGCCAATTACGCGTGCCAGGCGGGCAACGTGTGGTGCGTCGAACAGGTCATCAATTGCGCGGTTGACGCGGATGAACTCATCAACAGTTTGCGAGCGACCCGGCTCGGCGGCGATGTAGTAAGCGCGAGTCGTCGCGATGTCGGATTTAATAAGTGCACGGTGGGTGGCGCAGTATACGGCTGCGTCCCAGTTTTCTGGACCAATACCAGGGAAATCATGTGGGTCGAGCGCCTTGAGACAGTGCTTAAAGGCGAAGTCTATAAACGCTTCGGTCTTAGGTGCGGGCATCAGCAACTGCTCAATCTTTACCGACGCTGCCTGGAGCGTCCAGCGTACGCTTTCGTCGCGAGTAATGTGGTGAATGCCGTTGTGGAGCGTCAGCTGTAGCTTGATGTAGTACTCAACGTAGGCATCGATAAGGTCAACGGTTTCTTGGGTGACGGTGTTGTTGTTGAGGTAGCGCTCTTGGGTCAGCTCCTCGACGAGTTCAAAGCCCAGTTTGCGTGGGTGGTCATTAAACTGCATGTGGCGCTTAAGGAAGCGCTCGATAGTTGCGCGGAGAATAAGGTGTTGCTCGGTGTACTCCGCAATGTTACGGAGTTGCTCATACGCAAAGTAAAGCGTGCCAGCCACGCCGCTGACGTGGATTTTGTCGCCTTCAGAAGTCGGCTGCTGAGCTTCGGCAGTTTCAAGATTGCGAACCAGTCGTTCGCCTTCAGGTGTGAGCTGAGGTTGCATGAGCTTCATTATAACAGAGAATTGGGTAACCTCGCGTGAACTATCTCAAAGCGGTCAAAAAGCTAACGTGTGAAATTTTTACTATACAACTTGTAGTTAGGGGCAACTGATGCTAAGATTTGCTAACTCTTCAGTCGCACGAACTGAGGTGGCGCCGACGCGCCCCTTGGTAGCAAGTTAACATCGAAGATGAAAGCAGGTGAACCATGCGTAGATTGCGCAGCCTAATCGCTCGGGCCTTGCCCGTGGCGATGATGGCATCGCTCCTCGCACTGGTCAGCAACACATCCGCGAACGCGGACGAGCTGAATCCAACCCTCCGCTGGTCGTCGGCCTCACTGTCCGACATCTCAAACGCCCAACACCTCGTCAGCAACCCGCAGGGTGGCGTGACGGTCGGGTGTAGCAACGTCGGCGTTTCGGCCTTCAAACAGTTCGACGGCTCCGGTGCTTCGGTGAGCGTGAGTACCTCGTCCCAAACGCTACCCGACGTGTGCGCCGGTCAGTCGGCAGTCGGGGCGGACGGCACGCTGTACGCAGTCGCCTACACCAGCTCTTCCACGGTGCTGGCGGCATACGACGGCACCACCGTGAAGTGGACCTACACCCCTCCCTGTGGCGGGGCCGGGGCTATACGTTCGCTGGTGGTCGGCACCAACGGCAACATCTACATGGTGCTCGCCAATGGCAGCGGGTGTAGTTACCCCAAGCTGGTTGGCGTCGAGCCGACCGTGCCGTCCGGCCAGTCTGGACCACTGGTGGTAGCGAACACGTACATCTACGGGCCGATTGGGGTTGGCGGCAGTCTCGCCGCATACAGCAACGGCCTGGTCGTGCGCCTGACCAACGGCGTCGTCTACTTCGACTACAGCGGTGTCGAGAGCAGCGTCGAACCTGGAACGCTCATTCTCGCACCACACTACGGGCGTGAGTTCGGCGCGACGACAGCCGGCAGGGTCTTCGTGCCCCTCAAGGCCAGCTCTTCCACGATCTCATCCTGTGGTGGCGACCAATCGGTCGTCGGCAGCATCGACAGCTACGACGCGGGCCAGACTGCGGCGGCGTGGTCACGATCGTTCACGGGCTGCACGTGGGTCTATCAGCTCAACCCCACGCCGACAGGCGGTGTGGTTGCGCACGTGGCGACGCAGGCGGGCGAGAAGCTTCTTGCGCTGAGCCACGCAGACGGCCAGACCCTGTGGGAGCTGCCGCTTCCATCCACCAACGAGTACGGCAACGCCATGAACGGCATGACGTACACCGTTGACCTCCACGGCCGCGTGGTCCTGGAGCGGGAAGCTCGCATTGAGCAGGACGCACTGACGCTGCCCGCAGTATCAGTGACTGTGCTCAACCCGAACGGCAGTATGCGTAACAGCTTCACGCTCGCGGGCGACCGCGGTGCGGGGTACGGATACCGGTCTACGACCTTGGGCGCGCTGTCGCGAGCCATAGGTCCAGATTCGGTGTTCGTATCGGCTCGCCAATGTACCTCCGTCACGAACTGCAACGGCAGCAATGCCAAGCTGTTCGCGGTGAAGGTCAGCGGGCTGGAGATGGACTACCCGAGAGGAGCAGTTCTCGGGCAGACGCCGCGTTCGCTGGTGCCGGAGAAGAAGTACGCCTGGCTGGGCGACTCCTTCAGTTCTGGTGAAGGCGCTCCGCCGTTCGAGGAGGGTACGGACGTCGGCCCAGCCGAGCAGAACTTCAATATGTGCCATCGGAGTACGAAGTCCTACGCACACCTACTCGATCAAGACCCCGACCGTTCGGTTGATCTCGTAGGCCACTTCGCGTGCTCCGGTGCGACGACGGCCCACATCATCAACACCTACCAGTACGACAACCAACCCCCGCAGTCGCTGCTACTGACCTCAGCGGTAGATGTGGTTACGGTGTCGATTGGTGGGAACGACGTGGGTTTTGCGGGCTTCGCGATCAGTTGCGTTGACCCGCAGTCGACCTGCGAGGGAGCGTCGTACGACGCGATCACGAGCGACGTCATCAATGATCTGCCCGGAGCCCTGGACGCTGCCTACGCGGCGATCAAGGCGAAGGTCAGCACGAGTACGAAGATCGTGGTCGTGGGCTACCCGCAACTCATCCCCGCCCCGACTGTCGCCACCGCCTGGCCGTACTGCCTCTACCTGTCGGCCACCGAGAAGAACAACGCCCGAAATGTGGTGTCGCTCATCAACCAAGTGGCCCAGAGCGCCGTGACTCGGGCGGGAAGTCAGTTCGTGTTCGTGGATCCGACCGAATCGGGTTCGCCCTTCATCGGCCGCGAGCTGTGCAACGACGGAAGCTACTTCAACGGCGTCACGGTGCAGGATTCGGTCCTGTACTCAACCGCCTACAGCTTCCATCCGAATGCGGACGGGCAGCGGGCCTACTGGCAGCTCGTTCGGTCGCACTTGAGTTAAGGTTCGCAGACTGAAGAGTAGTGGCCCCGAGTCGCCTAAAAGCGACCGGGGCCATCTTCATTTGAGGAATTTATTACACCTTAGGTTTAGCGGTCAGGTCGACTAACAGCGCTATGGCCAAAACTATTAATCCCAGGATTAACAGGGGAAGTAGAACGAATGGACTCAAGATTAGAAAGGTTACAATAAAGCCAGACGAGGTACAGAGCTGTGTTCCCGATGTACATGCAGGACTTACTGTGTCCGAAAACCAGGCAATCACTGAGGGTAGACTCAGTAGGATCGTTGTAGCAGCTACTGCCGTCATGGCCTGCGATAGGTGGCGCGTATTTGATTTTGCTTTTGAAATACGATAGTAGATGTATGAGTTAAGGATGACTAGTGCGCCAGACAGTATCTGAAGGGTAAGTTGATACGAAGACTCAAAACTTGCCCCAAGGAGAAGCCAAATAAAAAATAGAGATTGTATTAAGAGAGAGGTCGCAATAACAATTCTTTTGGTGGAAGATAGATCATTTTTCATTTATGAGCCTAGTTTAGCATATCCGCCTACCAAAGGGGGCGGCTTTAAGGCTTGCGTGAGCTTATGCTATAAATAAACTTATCGTGATAAATCAAAACTTTGGAAATTTTTTCGACTGGACGCTCCCAATAATCTTTAATGTAGGATTCTTTTACTTGGCTGTGTACGGTCCGTGGCTGCTTATTCCTCTTGGCCTGATCCTTGTAATCAGGTTATTTACGATCAAGAAACGCACTAATAATCAAATTATTGCCGCAGTCTTAGTGCTCGTGTCTGGCCTGTTATTGGCCGCGCTTGCATTAACAGTTTTTCGGTAATGCTCGGATGATGGACGTGGCGGCATCTCAATCTTTAAAATTTGTCCATTTCCACCCAGTACAGCTAAGTAGCGAGTAATATGCAGAAGCCTTCAAGCGCAGAGTAAGCGATAGTGACCAACTCTTTTCAGACCCTAAATGTACTTATACTTTTAGCAGGGCCGATTTTGATAGGAATTGGCCTCTTTTGGCGTTCTCGTTTGAAGAAAAACAGTGATGTTGCCGTTAAGATTTCGGTCCTCACATTGGTTGGCCTAGGTATATTAGTTAGTCTGCTGGCTGCCTATTATTGGTTTATAATTTAGATATGACAAACCAAACCCCAAAACCAACCCAAAGCGCTAACATCCAAAACTACAAACAAGCCATGCTTCGTTTTGGCTATGTGATTGTGTTGCTGTTGGTGACGATGCTGGGCTGGGGCTTGGTCCGTAGCATTGGCGCGGCGGACTCGTACTGGTCACTCCTGGCGCTCTTGTTTATCGCAACCTACATTTTGTTGGCACCTGCGTTGGTGATGCTGATTATGGGCAAGAAGCTGACGAAGTGGGTTCGCGTTGTTGCGAACGGCTACGTCGTGCTGTTGGGCATTGCGTTGGCGGTTTTGGCGTACGGTAACGTGCAAGACGCCATGAATGTGCACTGCACAGGGTTCTTTGGAGCTACAACGAGCTGTGCCGAGAATCAGTTCTTTTTGGTCTTCATTCTATTCTTGAATCCATACACACTTGTGCCGATTTTGGTTGCTTCGCTCCTTGGCTTGACCAAGGGATGGCGCGACTATCTCAAAGCCAAGCAGACCAGGTAGTTTGCAATAGTCGTTCATTGATGTTATAAAATACAAGTCTTTGTATTTCGAGGTGAGGTGAGGTTGCAATGAGACTCAGGCGTATTCAGCCCGGGGATTACTCGGGCTTG
>DATEFF010000127.1:0-3987 GCA_035280785.1 Saccharimonadales bacterium (SeqCode) | reverse complement strand
TTTTGAGTGTGGACGACATTGCAGATTGCAGCGGTCCGGCACAGACAAGCAGCGAGTGTGCCCCGGCTGATGCGATCGTTGCGATTAGCGGCGGCGACACTGATGCCCGCGCGCGAGAGGCGATTGAGCTATATAAACAGGGGTGGGCGCCGGTCATTATCTTTTCTGGCGCTGCCGAAGACAAGCAGGGGACAAGCAACGCTGCCGCCATGGCCGCTCAGGCACTCGGCGAGCGTGTCCCAGAGAGTGCGATATTGTTGGATGAAGCGTCCATTAACACGGCAGATAACGCCTCGCACGTGCGCTCCCTGGTGCTGCAACACGGTGTTAAGCGGCTGATTCTGGTGACATCGCCATATCACCAGCGTCGAGCAAGCATTGAGTTTAACCGGCGAGTGGGCGATATTGCGACAATTGTGAACCATCCAACAGCATCAGACCGATACTGGAACGACGACCGCTGGTGGACGTCGCCGCTGGGAATGTGGCTGGGCGTCAGCGAACTTGTGAAATTAATAGTAGTGAACTTTACCCATGGATAAATCAAACATACACGTCTACGTCGGCATGAGCGGCGGAGTTGATAGCTCCGTCACTGCTGCGTTGCTCAAGAATCAAGGCTATAAGGTTACGGGCGTCTATATGAAGAACTGGACAACCGACTTGCCAGGTTTTGTGTGCCCATGGGCCGACGACCTGGCAGACGCCAAGCGTGTTGCTGTGCAGCTCGACATCCCATTCAAGGTGTTTGATTTCCAAAAGGAATACAAGCAGCAGGTCGTGGACTACATGATTGCCGAGTATCAGGCTGGCCGTACGCCAAACCCTGACATCATGTGCAATCAGGAGATTAAGTTTGATCTGTTCTTGAAGTCCGCAATTGCTGATGGTGCGGATATGATTGCGACGGGACATTACGCTCGCGTTCAGGACGGTAAATTGCTGGCTGGGCTGGACAAAAACAAAGACCAATCGTACTTCCTCTACCGCGTGACCGAAGACGCCCTGCGCAAAACGCTCCTACCTGTCGGTGAGCTCACCAAGCCAGAAGTCCGCGAGGAGGCTCGCAAGCTCGGTCTCGTTACGGCAGACAAGAAAGATTCGCAGGGTATTTGCTTTGTAGGTAAGATCGGTATCAAGGAATTCCTCCAGAACTACGTCGATGCCGAGCCGGGTGACATCATCGACAAAAAGACCGGCAAGGTTATCGGCCAGCACGATGGTGCGATCTACTACACCATTGGTCAGCGCCATGGCTTGCACGTTGGCGGCGGCTTGCCGTACTACGTTGTTGGCAAGGATATGGACAAGAACGTCGTGTACGTTACCACCGACCTCAACGATGAGAACTTGTGGAAGAGCGAGCTAACCCTCACAAATCCGCACTGGATCAACGAGTCACCGCGCGTTGGCGAAACCTGCGAAGTTCGTGCTCGGTACCGCGCAGCATTGGTTTCGGCTGAGATTTTGCGTGTTGATGCCAATGAAATTTACCTCAAGCTTAGTGAGCCTGAGCGCGCCCTGACCGCTGGTCAGTCGGCCGTATTGTACAGAGGTGACCAAGTTATCGGTGGCGGAATTGTTGTCTAATAGACAAGCGCCCCATATAATGATAGCCACAAGCATTAACAGTATGGAGGGTCTATGAATCCAGACCAAAACCCAACACAAGAGCCTGAGCAGAACGATTTGCCACAGGCACCAACAACCGGTACCGGTGACGACCAGGCTCCTGTAGTACCACCTGCAACTGACGGTGGTGACGAGATGCCAGAAGTACCTGAAGCTCCTGAGACCCCTGAAGTCCCAGAGGCACCAGCAGGCGACGCTCCTGAAGCACCAGCTCCAGACGAGGGCGACAAAGAAGACGGAGCTAAGTGGTAAGCATTTCCTAAGGCCGGCGCACGCCGGTTTTTGTTTGCTACACGCAATGCCACCTCACCCAAGCGGCGAGGTGGTTTTGTGATATAATACCCCTGATATGAACGCCCAAGATATCCGCAAAGCATACTTAGATTTTTACAAAGAACGCCAACACGTTATCGTTCCGAGCGCGCCTATGGTGCCAAACAACGATCCGACAACACTCTTTACTGGCTCCGGCATGCAGCCGATGATTCCATACCTTCTAGGTGAAGAGCACCAAGAAGGCAAGCGTATTGCCAACAGCCAGATGTGTTTGCGCGCGCAGGATATTGATGACATTGGTGACGACAAGCATACTACCACCTTCGAAATGCTGGGCAACTGGAGTCTGGGCGATTACTTCAAGAGTGAGCAGATTAGCTGGATTGCTGAATTCCTATTCGACGTTGTAGGTCTCGACCCCAGCCGCGTCTACGTCAGCTGCTACATCGGCAACGACAAGTACAGTATTCCTCGTGACAATGAGGCCATTGAACTCTGGCAGGCTGAGTTCAGCAAGCGCGGTGTCGAAGCTCCCGTTGTCGAGCTCGGTTCGGCTAGCAATGGCGACAAACTTGGCATGCAAGGCGGCCGCATCTTCCTGTACGACGGCAAAGAAAACTGGTGGAGCCGCAACGGCAACGAGGAAGGCACGCTCGTGGGCGACCCATGCGGTCCCGACTCAGAGATGTTCTTTGACTTCGGCGAGGAATTCCACGACGAAGAAAAGTACGGCAAGCCGCACCCAGCTAGCGATTCAGCCAGGTTCTTCGAGATCGGCAACAATGTCTTCATGGGTTACAAAAAGGTCGGCGACGGTAAGTTTGAAGCCCTTGCTGCGCCAAACATCGACCACGGTTCCGGCCTTGAGCGCATTGCGGCTGCGGCTATCGACAGCCCTGACGTCTACCGCATTAGCTTGCTGTGGCCAATTGTCGAAAAGCTCCAGGTGCTCAGCGGCAAGAACTACGAAAGCAACACCAACGCTATGCGCGTCATCACTGACCACCTTCGTGGCGCCACATTCCTGGCCGTTGACGGCATCAAGCCAAGCAATAAAGAGCAGGGCTATGTTATGCGCCGCCTGCTGCGCCGTGCGATTCGCTTTGCGTTCGAGCTGGGCATCGAGCAGAACTTCCTACAAGAAGTTGTTCCTGTTATTGTTAGCCTCTACGAGCCTGACTACCCTGAGTTTGCCGCACGCCGTGACGAAGTTATCGAGGTCCTGACCCGCGAAGAGAAGGTTTTCCGCCAAACACTTCGCAAGGGCGTCAACGAGCTTCGCAAGATGGGTGAGGGTAATGAACTGAATGGCGATAATGTCTTTACGCTTTATGACACATATGGTTTCCCGGTTGAGCTGAGTGTCGAAGAGGCAGCGCTGCAAGGTATTGCGGTGTCACCTAGCTGGCGTGAACAGTTCGAAGGCAAAATGGCCGAGCAGCGCGCTCGCTCTCAGACCGCAGCCAAAGGCACCTTCAAGGGTGGCCTTGGTGGTCAAACCCTCCAGCACAAGAAGTACCACACCGCGACCCACCTGATGTACCAAGCCCTGCGCGACGTCCTGGGCGACCACGTCGTCCAGCGCGGCAGTAACATTACCGAGGAGCGCCTGCGTTTTGACTTTAGCCACCCAGAGAAGGTGACACCAGAACAGATCAAGCAAGTCGAAGAAATCGTCAACGAACAGATTCAAAAAGACCTCAAAGTCAGCTTCGAGGAATACCCAACCAAAGTTGCGATCGACGAAAAAGGCGCACTTGGTCAGTTTGGCGACCGCTACGGCGACCGCGTAAAAGTCTACAAGATGATTGCCGATGGTGCCGAGAAGCCGTTTAGTTTCGAAATCTGTGGCGGTCCTCACGTTGACCACACCCTTCAGCTCGCCGAAGAAGGCAAGCGATTCAAGATCTTGAAGGAAGAAGCCAGCTCATCTGGCGTGCGCCGCATTAAGGCTGCATTAGTCTAAAGAATAAGTTCAGGTTGTGCGGCACGGGGCCGCGTCGTCTAGTATCAGACGACGCGGCCCGCGTGCTTCAGCTCTTCGGAACCCCGGCGAAGATCTCCTTCACGAACGCCACG
>DATEFF010000126.1:0-8916 GCA_035280785.1 Saccharimonadales bacterium (SeqCode) | reverse complement strand
TGTCGAGCAACAGCGCCGTGATAGCCTCAGCCAGCTTTGTAGAGTCACCAGGCGCGACAACAACGCCGGCTTTGCCGCTACGGACGTAGGTGCGCAGGTCTCCAACATTACTCACAACAGGCACAGTGCCCATGGCCATGTACTGAAAAACCTTCATGTTGCTGGCGGCACGGTTGGTTCGACCGTCTGGCTGGTAGCAAATACCGATGTCACCAAACTGCGTGTGCTGCTGGATAGCGTGCATGTCGGTGAGCCAGCCGGTAAATGTAACCGACTTTTTGACGCCGAGTTTGCTCACCAGCTTTTTGGCGTCACCAAGCGCTGAGCCGCCACCGGCGATTGTGAAATGCGCGTCAGGCACTTGCTTTACGACAACAGGGATGGCGCGAAGCAAGTCCTCAACAATATCCAGTCGGTTAATACCACCAAAAAAGTACGCAGCGTTGCGCAGTGGTTTCTCGGTAACTTTGGCGTAATCGCTTGGCTCGACGCCGTTTGGCAGGACAAGGATAGGTTTGCGAGGATACTGCGCTTTAACTTCGGACTCGAGTAAGGTAGAAGTCACGACAATCTGGTGAGCGAATCGCATCGCCAGACGCTCGCTGAGGGCAACCAACTTCACGTTCAGGCCGGACTGACCCTCCAGCTGCATGACTTCGCTGCCCAGGTCGTCCATGTCCATAACAATGCGGCGACCCCAGAGGCGAGGGACAAGACCGAGGATAGTGATAGGCGTTGGCTTATAGATGTACACGATGTCGGCACGCGATTTCAGAATATGAAACAGCGACGTAAACAGATACGGAACAAGGTTAATAATGGGCGAACGCGTCGCGAGCTGCCATGGCTGAACGAGATTGTAGCCTTCTGGCTTGATCGAATAATCAGGCTTGAAGTCATTGTACTTGTCGGCTGGGGGCGTCATCGCCGTGACGTCGAAGTCCTTGCCGAGATGCCGAGCCAGGTCGCGCAGTCGAATCGAAAGCGTACCTTTGTAGCTGCCAGTGCCGAGTATTAGGAGCTTCTTCATTTCTTGAGGCCTTCCACGAGTGTTGACAGGATATCCGCCTGCTTTTCCCAGGTGTGATTGTCGCGGGTTCGCTCGGCGGCAGCGCGGGCGATGGCTTTGCGTTCGGCGGTCGGAGTGGCGAGGACTTTGTGAAGCGTTGTTGCCAGCGCCTTTACGTCATGCGGACGGACAACGTAGCCATCTTTGCCGTTCTTGACGAGGGATGGGAGCGGACCGATCTTGGCTGCAACAACAGGGACATCACGAGCCCACGCCTCGAGCATAACAGTCGGGAAGGCGTCGTTGGCGCTGGTTGGGTAGGCGACAAGTGCGGTCGCTTTGCGGAAGGCGTCGTCCTTTTCTTCGCCGGTCTTGTTGCCGAGGAAAGTAACGTGCGCGGCAATGCCCAGATCACGGGCCAGAGCTTCGTAGTTGGCGCGGTCGTTGCCGTCACCCATGACGGTAAGTGTGGCGCGGTCACCGTAGCGGTCGCGAGTCATGGCGACTGCCTCGATAATCAGCTTCAGACCCTTCCAGCCGTGTGTGCGGTCCAGCGAACCAACAAAGAGGAAATTCGCGCGAGTCGGCTGGCGGCGAGTCACGATGTCGCGCTCCCAGACGGCGTTGGTGACGACCTTTGTTTTGGCCTGATACTTCTGAGGGAATTGCTTTTTGACGTAGTCAGATACCGCGCAAATTAGGTCAGCGCGGCCCAGCAAGAATCGCTCGTATGTCTGGTAGGCGCGAGCGATTGTGTCGAAGATAACCGAATCGCCCTTCAGCAGTGTCGCAGCGTGGTAGACAACAACGAACGGCGTCTTGCGTGGAGCAGCCACGCGAGCAGCGTCGGCCAGCGACGGAACAGGGGTGTGAGCAATAATAACATCTGGCTGTTCGGCCTTAAAAATCTTGCGCATCATAAACGGCCACTGAGGGTTAAGTGGCGTGTTGCTGAACTTCAGCAGGGGAGCGAGGCGATAAACTTTCATGCCGTCGACAGTTTCTTCAGTCGTTTGCTTGCCATCATGATTGGATGTCACGACAACAATTTCCCACTTCTTGAGGTCCTTCAGCGCGATGTTAAGTTGGCGGGCATAAACTTCGAGGCCGCCAATCTTTGGATGATAGTAGGGAGTTACGACGATAGCTTTCATATTCGGTATGCCTCCTTGAGGGCATCAACGCTACGGCTCCAGTCAAACTGCGCGCCGTCGATGTCGAGCTTGGCACGAACCTTTAGCTGCGATTCGATACCAGCGGCCAAGGCCTCAGCGTTGAGGTCGGTGACAGCACCTGCGTCTTCGCGCACCAAATACTGAGCAGCGTTATCGCGGTGACGGACAGTAACCGGGCGCGCGCCACAGGCATATGCTTCCAAAATAGTAATGCCAAATCCCTCGCGGGTCGATGGCGACACAAAAACTTTGGTGGCCTTCATATATGAGTACACATCGCTGGAGTGTTCCAGGCGGCCGGTCACGATAACGTTGTCGGCTAGCTTTAATCGTTCAACTTGTGTCTTCACACGCTCGAGCTCAGGGCCACCGCCGACAATGGCGACACGGATGTTCGGGCGAGTTTTTTTCAGCACCGCAACAGCGTCGAGCAGCAAGTCGACACGCTTGTGCCGGACCAAGCGGCCAGCAAATACAATATCAGTCTTGTCGGTGCCGACCTTAGCGGCAGCAATAGTAGGGTAGTCGATACCGTTTGCGACCAGGCTGAGGTCGCCCTTGTAATGCAGTTCGCTACGCAGCAAATCGTGCGTGCGCTGGCTAACCGCAATAATATGGTCAGGCATCATGACAGCCAACCGTTCGAGGATATATGCAACCGTACCGGCAGGATAGCCGATGTAACCGCGCCAAGCGTCGAGGCCAACAGCTTCATGCCAGGTGGCGTAGAATGGCTTGCGCTTAAAGAGGTTCACAAACTTCAGCGAAAAAAGCGGGAAGTATGGCATGTGGTCAGCTTCCAGGATGTCCCACTTGTAGCGGAACATCTGCAAACAGGCCAGGCCAAAGACAATACCTTCCTTAAATGAACGGCGCTTACCCTTGTATAGTGGGTACAACTTGCTAATGGCGTGGTAGGTGATGCCGTTGATCTGTTGAGTCTTGGTCGGCTCATCCCACCATTTCATCGTATATATATGAACGTCGTGGCCAAGCCCGACAAGTGCCCGGGCTAGTGAATCGATGCGAGTCTCTTTGCCGCCCTTGTGGAACGGCAGAACCGCATCAGATACTAGGGCTATCCGACGTGGCTGGCTTGTGCTCACCACTCGTCACCCCGTTTACGGCACCTGCCGCGTGAAGTTCTTTGCTAATAGAGGAGTGCTGGAGGCTTGGGTTCCATGTCAGGTTGCTCAGGAACATACGGAGGATGCGGGCACCGTCGCGGACAGGGTGAAGACTAGAGTCACCTTGGCGAGAGTCGTAGCTGATTGGCACAGAGTAGAGGCGCTGATTCAGGCGAGCCATCTTGGTGGTCATTTCCATCTCGATAGCGAAGTTGGTCGATTGCAGGTGAGGGCGGAGTTCCTTGACGGCGTCGATAGACCACGCGTAGTAGCCGGTCAAAACATCGGTAACTGGCACGCGATACACGGTGCGCACAAGCCATGAAAAAATAACATTACCTGCGCGGTTCATGCGGTGCATCGAGCCAACACTGATGTAGCCCATGATGCGTGAGCCAAGGATAACCTGGGCAAAACCGCTTCGGATTGGCTCAACAAGGCGCAAAATCTCTTCTGCACGGTAAGTGTCATCGCCATCAAGCATTACGACATATTCAGTGTCATCGCTCAAGCTGTAAAAGCCAGTACGGATGGCGTTGCCTTTGCCTTGCTTGGCCTCGTGAACAACACGAGCACCAGCTGCGCGGGCGATTTCAGTAGTATTGTCGGTAGAATTGTTGTCGACTACCAGGATTTCAACATCATAACCCGCAGCATGTAGGTCGCGCTGTGGGACTTTGCGGACGACGTCAGCGATTGCTTCAGCCTCGTTGTAGCAGGGAATGAGAACGGTGATTTTGTTCATGACTTGGTTCCAAATGTTATATATTCTGCTCGATTAACCAACTGAACGATGATTGTGCCGTCCATGTTGGGCTGGGGAAGTGAGAACGTTAAGGTTTTATCAGCGGATTCACCAGCGGTAAGCGTGAGCTCACCCTCGTCCAAGACCGTCGACACTGAGCCAGTGCTCAGATGGGCGCGGTAGTGGTAACTGGTGGTGGCAGATTCGTAGTTACTCAGGCGGAATGTGATGTGCTTTGTTGTGCCGGCAGGGGCGTATGTCGGCAGTTTGCCAGTGTGAGTAAAAGACAGTGCAGTATATGGCTGCGACTGACGGCTTGTTGCCTGACCCCATGCATCAGCGACCTTTTGGTGGACAATCATCTCGACGCTAACGCTAGCGACCACTAATAGGGCCACAGTGGCAATAGACTTCCAACCAAATTTGGGTCGCCTTAATTTCATATCAATTACTTATCTGCTTGACAAATCGTCAAGCCTATTTCAATGGTAAACAATACCATAAACTTCAAACATTTGCAAAATATAATGTTAATTATTTGAGATATATACATTCCGCACAAATATTTTAAAAGAACAGAGATGAGAGAATCCTGAGGCTGCGCACGCTTGACGCCTGGACGGCGCGCCCCGATAATAGAGCGTAAGCGTTTTCCTTAGGGGGCAGCATTACACCTAGCAAAACTATTTCGCCATTTTGGTACCGTCGTATATGCGAAATCAATCTACTTATTTCGTTGATGATTTTAGCTTTGTACGTCGCAGGTACATTCGTACTGGGCACACACGAGACCAGTAATATTTTTGTACCCCTCCCAGCGGCCGTCATGGCCTTTGTGACCGCGCTTGCCAGCCTGGTCGCATACTTGTGGGCCCCAAAAAAGTACACATATATATTAGCCCTCGGCACGTACTTCCTGATGTGCGCCACGATTGGCATACTTATTGAGCTGTCCGGCGGCACTCGGTCAGTCTACCTCCCGATGTGGATGTTGCTGGCGGTCTTTTCTGGCATGTTTGGATTCTGGGGGCTAGGCACGGTCTTTATAGCGACAAACATCAGCGTTTTCTCGCACTTATTCTTTAGCGGTTCGGACTTTACTCGAGAAGAAATCATCATCATGTTCCTGTCCAGCGAAATGCCAATCCTGGTCAGCTACCTCATATGGCACGAAAAAAACAAGCAAGACGAAGGCAAAAATAAAGCCTACGACGCCATGGCCAAAGAGCTCAACCAGGTGGCCAACAAGTCAGAAACGGTCATTAACTCTATTGCTGAAGGCGTTGTCGTAACGGACGGGACGGGGAAGATTCAGCTGATCAACCCAGCTGCTCAGACGCTCCTGGGCTGGGAGAAGCAAGACGCCATCGGCCTCGACTACAAATCCGTTATCAAGATTGGCGACAGCAAAGGCAATGAGCTGCCTGAGAACTCATCGCCGATCCGTCAGATGTTTATAACCAATCAGTCCATCAGCACCAACGATTACTCTGTTACGACGCATTCGGGCAAGAAAGTCCTGGTGTCGTTGCTGGTCTCGCCCGTGGGCGACTCGTCATCCGGCGCGATTATCGTTTTCCGTGACATTACAGCAGAGAAAGAAGAAGAGCGCTCCAAGGCTGAGTTTGTCAGCACCGCCAGCCACGAGATGCGTACCCCTGTTGCGGCAATCGAAGGCTACCTTGGCCTTGCGCTCAATCCAGCAACTGCCGTAATTGACGAAAAAGCCCGCATGTTCCTCGAGAAAGCCCACGAATCCACGCAGCACCTTGGCCGCTTGTTCCAGGACCTGCTGACCGTCTCGCGTTCAGAAGATGGTCGCCTGGCGCCGAAGCCAACAGTTGTCGATATCGTACTCTTTACCAAAGAGATTGTTGATAGCCTGATGCCAAAGGCACAGAGCAAGGGACTCTTTCTTGTGTTCAAGCCAAATAGCGGCAACACTACCGAAGGCGACAAGACCGTCTCGCCAGTCTTTTATAGCTACATCGACCAAGATCAGTTGCGCGAAGTCTTAAACAACCTCGTCGACAACGCCATCAAGTACACCAAGCAGGGGAATGTAACCATCGATGTCACTGGCGACGACAGCAACATCACCGTCGGCATCACCGACACCGGCATCGGCATTCCGCCAGAGGACGTCCCTCACTTGTTCCAAAAGTTCTATCGCGTCGACAACTCCGATACGCGCGAGATCGGCGGCACCGGTCTGGGTCTATACATCTCGCGCCGTTTGATAGAGAGCAACAATGGCCACATCGGCATCAATAGCGAGCTGGGCAAGGGATCAACATTCTTTGTCACCCTGCCGCGCATTAGTCACGACCGAGCTAACGAGCTCATTGCCGACCAGCAACAACAGCAAGCCGCCGCCAGCGCAAACGCGCAGCCTGTCGCCCCAATCCCAGGAGGCACACCGGTCGCGGCCGCAAATGCAGCACAGCCGACTCCTGTAGTACAGACGCAGCAGAACGTACCGCCAGCAGCACCGCCTGTCGCGTAAAACTCCTATACGCTGAACGAGCTTATGGTACAATGAGGTCAATATGACCAAGATAATGCTTGTTGAGGACGATAAAAGCCTCCGCGAAATATACGGCGTACGACTTCTGGCAGAAGGCTATGACATCGTGTCAGCAGCCGACGGCGAAGAAGCACTGGCAATGGCAATCAAGGAACGACCGATGCTGATCGTCAGCGACGTTATGATGCCAAAAATCAGTGGCTTTGATATGCTCGATATTTTGCGTTCCACGACCGAGACCAAAGACATTAAAGTTATTATGATGACCGCGCTTAGCAGCGAAGACCAACGTCAACGCGGCGAGCAACTCGGCGCCGACCGATACCTCGTTAAGTCTCAGGTAGGCATCGAGGACGTCATCCGCGTCGTACACGAAGTCCTCGGCGACCAAGCTGGAGCAGCAGCGCCAGCAGCTCCAAGTGCGCCAGCTTCAGCACCTGCAACACCTCCGCCGGCAGCCCCAGCGCCGCAAGCACCAGCCATGAACCGCACGGCAATGCCCGCACCAGCGCCAGCACCACGTCCTGCTACGCCACCGCCAACAACCTATACGCCAGCTCCTATGTCCTCGCCGGTTCCAGCCGCCGCAGTCTACACACCTGCGCCTATGCCAAGCACTCCTGTGCCAGCACCTATTCAACAGCCATCTCCAACAGAGTCGCCAACGCCGCCATCGGTCAAAAACCGTGTTATTCAGCCGCTCAGCGACCCAGGTACTGCCCGCGTTGACATCAACGAACTTCTGGACCGCGAGCTCGCCAAAGAGGCAGGTATCGACGTAGACAGCCGCCCTCCAGTTGCCAGCACCGCGCAAGAACGCGCTGTCATCGGCAATCAGCTCAACCAATTCTCTGGTCCAGCGCCGTCACCAGCACCTTCTGCCGGCGACGGAACCATCAAAATCGACACCGATGGTCGCGTCAGTATGCCTGGCCAACAGCCGCCAACACCGCCTGTTCCGCCAGCACCACCGATGCCAACGGTATAATCTTGGAATTTCACCATGACCGAACATGACACTTCCGCCGAAGTTCGGCTCAACAAACACATCGCCAGCGCCCTCGCAATCGGCCGACGTCAGGTTGATACCCTCATCGAAAAGGGAAAGATTAAGGTTAACGGCAGAACACCAGAGCTTGGCGCACGCGTGCACCCGGGCGACGTTATCACAGTCGACGGCAAACCGCTCGACGAGCAAGCTCAGCCATTCCTATACCTCGCACTCAACAAGCCCGCTGGCTATATTTGTAGTCGTAGGCAACAGGGTGACACGCCAACCATCTACCGGCTCCTACCCGAAAACTACCGTCATCTTAAGCCTGTTGGCCGTCTCGACAAAGAAAGCTCTGGTCTCCTGTTGCTGACAAACGATGGCGACTTTGCGCACCGCATGACGCACCCGCGATTCATTAAAGTCAAGCAATACGAAGTTGGCCTAAGCCAGCCCCTTGAGCCGCTGCATCGCCAGATGATAAGCGACTACGGCATTTCGCTGCCCGACGGCCCCAGCAAGCTCGACCTCGCCCGATTAGAGGAGGGGAATGATAAGATCTGGATTGTCACCATGCATGAAGGACGCAACCGCCAGATCCGCCGCACATTTGGCGCACTTGGCTATTATGTGCGCGAACTGCACCGCACACACTTCGGACCATACAATATTGGCGAATTGAAGGAAGGTGAGTTTAAGCTCGTCGACAAGCGCTAATATGTGTTGCATTATCGCTTGCGCAGCGCGTATATTGAGTTTATAGTTCGTACATTTTCCGACGAGGAGGCGATACCCATGCCGCTCACCCTAACCAGAGAGCAGCAGGACTTCATGCGCAACGGCACCAAGGTGAACAACCTGGCTGCCTGGACACTGCGAAGCGGCAACCACATCGCAGTCAGCGTCCGGCAGGCAGCCAACCTCACCCAGAGCGCTGCGCCGACCCGAAGGGACACCCAGCACATGGTCGACTACCTGTCGGGTGGCTCCATCAGCGACAGCGACCTCGTCCGCCTGATCAACGGCTTCAACTACGGCGTCAGGTGACCTGGTCCTGTCCGAGAACGAACTTACCGCGCCGTCCCTGGGCCGCCTGTCGCGGGTGGCCCAGGGACAAGTTCTCACTGCATACCAGAACATATTTTACAAAATCGTGCACCTTAAGCACTTTCGGATGTTACAATAGGGACAAATGAGTAATCAGCTTCCCACCGTCGCCATTGTTGGCCGAGCCAATGTTGGTAAATCAAGCCTGTTCAACCGCCTTGTTGGCGAGCAGCAGGCTATTGTTGCACGAGAGGCGGGGACGACCCGCGACTCAGTCTTAGGACGCGTCACATAT
>DATEFF010000125.1:0-8623 GCA_035280785.1 Saccharimonadales bacterium (SeqCode) | reverse complement strand
ACAAGAAGACGCAGAGCTCAGTCATTTCGCTCGTAAAAGTCCAGCCTGAGGATACAAAGCGCCTTGGCATTGCTATTCCTGTTGGCGAAGAGGAAGACAACACCGTCAAGCTCAGTGGATTTGTCGAAAAGCCAGGCCCTGAGAAGACCCCATCGCTGTATGCATCTGTTGGTAGTTTCTTGCTGACGCCTGATATCTGGGAAATTTTGGAACAAGAGAAAGTCGGCCACGGTGGCGAACTTGTGCTCGGTGACTCTGTTGGTGAGCTAGCCGCCAAGTCAGCCGTGTATGGTCGCGTTATCGAGGGTGTCTGGCATGACGCCGGTGACAAGTCTCGCTACCTACAGGCTATTGTTGACCACGCGCTGGTCGACCCTAAGCTTGGCCCTGCCTTCCGCGAATACCTCAACAAGCGACTCGAGCAGCAAGACTAGTCGCAGTCGCCAAAGCGTTGTCCGCCTAGGACGTTAACGCTACAGATTCTGGTGCCTTCGGCATCACGACATACGGTTCGTTGATACGGGCCGTATGTTTTTGTTTGGCAGTTTTCTTTGGAGTCTTCTTTCTTCTCTTCGGTTTTTGGTTCTGGCGTTGCGGCTGGCGCTTCGCTCGTTGCTGGCGCGTTATAGTTTGTGCCGTCTGGCGCCGTGTAGAATGTTGCGCCTGGTTTGCTGACGACTTGCGAGGCTGGTTCTGTCGGATATGTTATCTCGAGTGGTTTTGAGGTGGTTGCTGGATCTGTTGACGAGCCAATTGCTTCTGCGATTGGTAGGTGTAGCAACATGCCCGCGATAATAACAACACTGGCAAATGCGAGTGCTAGTTTTGGCCACCAGCGACTTCGCTTTGCGGTGATTGGTCCATAGCTTGCTGTGCTCCGTGGTGCGGGGCGACTTGCTGAGGGTTGATTGGTCGGTCGTGCTGATGCCGTGTGAGCTGGTCGAACAGAAGCTATTTGGAGCTGGCGTCGACGCTCGGCGTCGTAGATTGCGCGCTTGAAAGTATCGGACAAAATTGCGTAGGCATGATTAATACGGCTCATCTCGGCCTGGTTGCCGCCAACATCCGGGTGGTGTCGTTTGCTAAGCGCGCGATAGCGAGATTTGATCTCGGCCGCAGTCGCGCCAGGTGATAGCCCAAGTAGGTGATAATGGTCGGGGGTCGATTTGTCTCTCATATGTCCATGTACTATGATACGCCCTTTGGCAAGATAAAACCTGAGAAAATTACCTCTAGACGTGACGAGGCCCCCGGGAGGGCCTCGCACGAGCATTTTGTGCGGGCCCCGACGGGGGCGTGTGGTTCTCAGCGTTCGGTGAGAGTCGCGTGCATGCCGCGCATCTGGCGACGGTGCCGCGCCCACTCGTTGCTGAAGGAGCTTCGGGTCACGACGTCGGCGTACCGCTGGGCGGCCGCCAGTGCCCGACGCTGTCCGACCTCGGTGGCCAGCATCTTGTAGCCACGCGGAGCGAACAGCTTGTCGCCGAAGAACATCCCGGTGTTGACCATGCCCAGTAGCGGCTTGTCGACCCTGCCGCAGGTCTGACGGAGCTTCGCCTGGCTGAACACCCGCCCGTACTCCAGGTGGGTCAGCGGGACCAGGAATGCGCGAAGTCCGGGGTCACCAGCCGCCAGCAGTCGGTACTGCTGGTCGCTCAGCGCGCCTGCGGCCTTCATCGTCTGGAGTACGCCGTTGCCGGTCACTCCGACGTAGTTGCCCGTGGCCTCCTGGACCCAGGTCATCCCGAGAAGCATCAGGTCCAGCAACTGCTCGTTAGAACGCGTCGATGGCATTGCGGCTCCCATCATCGAAAGTGCTAGGATAATTGAATTATGCCACCGTTAGGCTGACTGCGCAAGGAGCGAAATCTTTCATTGACCATAACCGCGCCCAGGAATATCATTGACCATACTAAACAAAGGGGGACATCATGGGACTACTAAGCTGGATTATCTTAGGTGGAATCGCTGGCTGGATCGCATCAATGGTCATGGGAACCGACAAGTCGATGGGTATTATGGCGAATATTTTTGTCGGTGTTATTGGAGCGTTGATTGGCGGCTTTATTGTGTCGCTATTTGGCGGTGAGGGAGTGAATGGGTTTAACATTTGGAGCTTAGTCGTAGCTGTCCTTGGCTCTATCGTTTTGCTGTGGATCGTCAAGGCTGCCCGCGGTGGTGGCGCCGAAGCATAACGGTGTTATACTCTAAAGAAAGAAACTAGAAAGGGATTACTACATGGACGCATCACAAATTTTGGTCGCAATTCTGGCTACGACACTCGCACTTTTCCTCATCCTGGCCATTGTGCTTGTTGTAATCCTCATCAAGGTTGCACGGCAGATTCAGCGAGTCACGAGCTCCGCTGAGCGCGCTGCGGTAAACTTTGAAAACATCGTCGGCAGTGTTCAGAAAGCCGTCGCACCCGCAGTTGTATCGCGTTTTATCATGGAGCAGATTGAACGTTTCACTGATCGACAGAAAAAGCGCGATAAATAATCTAACGCAATAAGGAGCGACAAAATTATGAGCAAGAAAGCAAAATTTGGTATTGGTCTGGTCGTCGGCGCAATCGCAGGCGTGGTTGCAGGTTTGTTGACTGCACCAAAGAGCGGCAAAGAAACTCGCGCTGACATCAAGCGCAAGAAGGACGAAGTCCAAGACCAGGCAACAACCAAAGCCGAAGAGGTGAAGGTTAAGGCTACCGAAAAGGCAGAGGAAGTTAAGGACAAGGCTCGCGAAGCAGCTGATGAAGCAAAGTCTCGTGCTGACGACCTGAAGACTCGCGCCACTCGCGCCGCCGAAAGCGCCAAGGAAGCTTGGGACGGCGACGACAAGAAGACTAGCAAGAAATAGCTATGGGCGCTAAGAAGGTAGTTCAAAAAATCAAAGACGACCAAGCGCAGGGCGCCACACGTGGCTTTCTGGAGGACCTCTTTGATGACTACTATAGCCAGAGATACAAGGTCTACTGGATGAATCTGATCCGCGGAATCTTCTTTGGATTCGGCAGCGTGATCGGTGGTACGCTCGTTATTGCATTGCTGCTGTGGTTGATGTCATTTACGAGTGACATCCCATTTGTCGGTGAGTTTTCGGAGAAAGTCCAGAACTCAATCGAGTCGCGCAAAGCCATGCCTGTCGAGCGACAGTAAGTGCCAATTTTACTACATAAACGGGGCCCACTCGGGCCTCGTTTGCTTTATACTAGGTATATGGAAATTCCAGACCTGGTAAGTCTGGTGAAAGGGTAGTAACGACGAGTGGCACAGGCTGATTTGAAGCCATCTGATTACGTGCACTTGCACAATCACACGCACCACAGCGTATTGGACGGTCTGCAAAAGGCGCCGGACATGGTTAAGCATGTCAAATCCATGGGAATGGAAGCGATTGCTATGACCGACCACGGAACTCTATCGGGGACGATTGAGTTTTATAACGCGTGCATGAGCGAAGGTATTAAACCGATTATTGGTATGGAGACATACGTCGCTCCGCGTAAGCATACCGACAAAGACCCGCAGAAAGACAAGTCGCGCTTTCACCTTATTATTCTTGCGATGAACATGCAGGGCTACCAGAACTTGATGAACCTCAGCACCGAGGCGAACCTCAACGGATACTACTACAAGCCACGCATCGACCACGACTTGCTCGAGAAATATAATGAGGGGTTGATCGTGCTGTCGGGCTGTATTGGTGGTGAGGTTGGCGAGGCCTTCCGATACGACAACGACGAGAAGGCGTATGAAGTCGCCAAGTGGTACAAGTCTGTTTTTGGCGACCGCTACTACTTAGAGGTTCAAGACCACACTCACTGGGACCAGCAGAAAAAGGTCAACGAAAAGCTCTTTAAGTTGGCAAAAGACCTCGACATTCCGCCCGTCGTAACCTGCGACGCGCATTATCTCAAGCACGAAGACCAAGACGCTCACGAAATCTTGCTGTGTGTTGGTACTGGTGCATACCTCAGTGACCAAGATCGCATGTCGCTCAAAGACACCGACCTTTTTGTGACTAATCCGACCGACCTGATCGCTCGCTGGGGCGAAGAGCACCCCGAAGTCATCACCAACACAAAGGTGATTGCTGACCGCTGTAATGTTGAGCTCGAGTTCGGCAAGATTCTGATTCCTAAGTTCCCAGTCCCAGACGGCGAAACCGAGAAGAGTTTCTTGGACAAGAACGTCTACTCTGGCGCTTTGTGGCGCTATAATGGCGTGCCCGAGGAAGAAGCTTTCGCGATGACTATCGAGGAGATTAAGCCAAAGCTTTCTGATGACGTCAATAAGCGTATCGAATACGAGCTGGGCGTGATCGACGGAATGGGCTTTAACGGCTACATGCTGATCGTCTCGGACTTTATTAAGTGGGGTAAGGGGCAGGGTATTATCTTTGGGCCTGGGCGAGGTTCGGCGGCGGGGTCTATTATTGCGTATACCCTCAAGATTACCGACCTTGACCCTCTGAAGTACGGTTTGCTGTTTGAGCGCTTCCTCAACCCTGACCGTATCTCGATGCCTGATGTGGACGTCGACATCCAGGACACCCGCCGCGACGAGGTGGTGCAATATTGCGTGCAAAAGTACGGCAGCGAGCGCGTTGCCAACATTGTGACATTCGGTAAGATGGCAGCCCGTAACGCCATCCGCGACGTCGCGCGCGTTATGCAGGTTCCGTATGCTGATGCCGACCGTTTGGCCAAGCTGGTTCCTGCGCCAGTTCAGGGTCGTCACATTCCGCTCAAGACGAGTATTGTAGAAGACCAAGACCTCAAAAAGGAATACGAGAACAACCCAACAAGCAAACAGGTTATCGACTTTGCGATGATCTTGGAAGGCACCATCCGTAGTCACGGTGTGCACGCTTGTGGCGTTGTGATTGCGCCGGACGACATCGTGAAGTTTGTGCCACTCGAAATGGCACAGAAGGGCGTTGTCGCGACACAGTACCCAATGGGCGAGATTGAAGCGCTTGGCCTGTTGAAGATGGACTTTTTGGGCCTGTCCAACTTGACCATTCTTAAGAATACCCTGCGCATCATTAGCAAGGTTTATGGCGCAGACATCGACCTCGACAAGATCCCGCTGGACGACGAAAAGGCCTACGAGCTGTTCCAGCGCGGTGACACCACCGGCGTGTTCCAGCTGGAATCTGCCGGCATGAAGCGCTACCTGCGCGAGCTCAAGCCAACAGTCTTTGACGACATTATTGCGATGGTGGCGCTGTATCGCCCAGGTCCAATGCAGTTTATTGACGGCTTCATTAACCGCAAACATGGTCGCGAGGAGATCACCTTCATGCACCCGCTCATGAAGAACTCACTCGAGAACACCTACGGCATCTTGGTCTACCAGGAGCAGGTCATGCAGATTTCTAAGGAGCTCTGTGGTTTCACTGGTGGTCAGGCCGACACCCTGCGTAAGGCGATTGGTAAGAAGAAGATCGACGTGATGCAGAAGATGAAGGTGGACTTCATCGCTGGCGCGGTCAAGAATGGCGCGCGTGAGGACCAGATGGAGAAGTTCTGGAAACAGCTCGAGGACTTCGCGGCGTACTGTTTTAACAAGTCGCACGCGGCGTGTTACGGATTGATTGCCTACTGGACCGCTTACCTCAAGGCGTACTACCCGGCTGCATTCATGGCTGCGTTGATGACAAGCGACCAGGACGACACCGAGCGTCTGGCGATCGAGATCACCGAGACTCGTCGCATGGGCCTGAAGGTCCTGTCACCTGACGTCAACCTGTCGTTCCAGGAATTTGCCGTTGTGCCCGAGACTAACGACATTCGCTTTGGCCTTGTTGCGGTGAAGGGCCTGGGCGCTGGTGCGGTCGAAGAGATTATTCGCGTCCGCGAGCTGGACGGTAAGTTCAAGTCCATCGAGGACTTTGCCAAGCGCGTCAGTACTCGTATGGTGAACCGTAAGGGCTGGGAAGCGCTCATCAAGGCTGGCGCATTCGACGAGTTCGGTGACCGCTCTGACCTGCTGTTCAACCTCGACAACATCTTGGCATTTGCCGCGAAACTCCAAAAGGACGCAGCCAGCGGCCAGACTGACCTGTTTGGTGGTGAGGCTGCCCAGACTGTTGCGCCGGTTATGAAGATGGACGCAGCGCCAACCAAATTCAGCGAGCGCGAGCAGCTGCAATGGGAGCGTGACCTCCTGGGCCTGTACCTGAGCGCCCACCCGCTGGACCATTATGATGTCTATTTCCGTGAGCAAACTGTCGCCACGACCAGCCTCCGCAAAGAGATGGACGGCAAGCAGGTGATAGTCGGTGGCGTCATTACGACTAACCGTGTCATCAATACTAAGAAGGGTGACAAGATGGCCTTCGTTGGACTTGAAGACAAGAGCGGCGAGATGGAGATTATCATCTTCCCAAGCCTGTACGGAGAAATTGGTGAGCAACTCGTGCAGGACGCCGTGGTGAAGGTAAAGGGCAAAATCAGCGCCAAAGACCGTGATGGCAAGATAACCGAAGATATAAAACTGATCGCAGATGAAGTGATACTCGTAACTGATGACGAGCTAAATAATTACAAAGCAACAGGCAAGTTAGCCAAGGCGCCAAAAGGTAAGAGCAGCCTTGCCGCCAGTGCAACCGCTGGGCCAAAGGTAATGTACCGCCCGGTTGAGGAAGAAAAACCCAAGCAGATAGGCCCGCCAAAGCTATACGTACATGTCAAAGATCCGACAAACGAATCTCATCTCATGCAGCTTAAGCAGCGATTTAACGAATTTCCTGGTTCAAACGAAGTGATTCTGGTGCTGGGTGAGGGCAAGAAGTCCGCTGTGCGTATGCCGTTTACAGTGAACCCGACCATCGATCTTCAGCAAACCATCGCTTCACTTCTTGGGAGCGAGTGCGTAGCTCTAAAGTAGCTTTAGGCGAGCCACGGTAAGTTTTGGGACGGACCGTATATATGTCCTCCCGCAATCCGAAACTGTCCGGAGTTTGTCGGCCCCCAAACTACCCCCGACCGATCGAGCCAAAAAAGACCGTCGTATCGCGGTCCATGTATGCTGTTACCATTGATATAAAATTGCCCACCATGGGTGGGACCATATATATAGTTATTGTTTAAGTAGTATCCTGTATCCATCTCACACACCTCCTTCCTGTAAATCAAGCATGTCACCAATTTCAGACCTTGGATAGGAAATATTTCACACATAAGGGGAATGGATCTGCCGCTAGTTGTGATTTTGCTAAAACAGGAGTAGACTATCTTAGTCCGTAAGACAAGTGGCGAAACCAGGGAGGAACCGCCATGACATTACGTCCTCCGAACTTGGTGGACTTGTCCACCTTCGGGATTCACATCCAGAACCCCGGCGACAAGTGCTGCCGGTGTCAGAGAAGTGTCCGGGGGTGGTCCGAGGCGATTTTTGCCGACGAGCTTTGCTCCAACTGCAAGGATATCGTGGGCAGTCGTCGCGGTGAGCGGGTTCGTATCGGCCGGCGCGAGGGCATGTTCTACCGTCCACGCACCGTCTACGTACTGCACCCGCAGATGCGTGAGTCCAAGATGATCACCATCTGGGACGGCGTTCGGCTGCCGCAGACCGCGCACCAGGTGATCCGCTGTGCGGTGCGCATCGACGGCGATCTCTATGTCGGACGTGATCGGGGCGGCTACGTCTCGCTTCACGATCGTCGGGGCAACGAGTGCCGAAACTTTGGTCTCCAGATCAAAACCAAGCACATGCTGGCGCTGTACGAAGCCCAGCAGGCAGCCAACTGAGTTCGCGCATCGAGGAGATGAGGTAAGGCAATGCCGCAGGTTTACAAAGAGCCCAGCCGCCAGATCAACGGGCCGCTCTACGTCGTGGAGCGGCGGATCCGGGCGCGGTGGTCCGGCAATCACGCGATTCCGGTGAACCGCATTCCGGTGGAACAACGAACCGGGATGCTGCACGTGATCTACGTGGCGGGCGCGCTGAACATCCGCAACAACGCCCAGACCAGCAACGTCTACTCCAATGGTGCGCACTACAGCTACAACAGGAGCTGCGATGTGTACATGGAGGTCCTGCCGCGCGGGCAGAGCGATGCGCGGTACGCCGAATGGACGGAGCGACCTCCGTACATCGGTACTTGGGCCAGGGTTCGTCGTATTCGAACCAGGAACACGCCGATCGTGGCGACAATCGAGTCGCGAGGCTTCACGGGTGAAACTTCCCCCTCCACGGACGCGCACCTGACGCTGGTGTCTGGCCGGAACATCCGCCAGCACCTGATGGGCGTCTTGCCGTACATCGGCGTGCACCCCTCTGACGTCGACACTGCCTACACCTACATCGAGGTCTCGATGAACAAGGGCAGACGAGATCTGGGCGCGTCTCGATAGACGATCAGAATCGGACAACACAGGGCCTGGGGGCAGTAATGCCGCCCCTGGGCCCGAGAGAATAAACTTATCGAATAAACCCACCCGCGGCCTGCACAATAATAAGCGCAAAGCCAAGTAGCACGGCGGCGTCGACAGCTGGGTGGAGGACGGCGTACTTGCGGGCGTTGTGCCAGCCGAGTCGGAGTGTCTCCATGTGAGTGACGAGGAAGCCTAGGATTGTTGCGCCAATGAGCGCCAAGCTGGCGTATGTTGCCCATG
>DATEFF010000124.1:0-4775 GCA_035280785.1 Saccharimonadales bacterium (SeqCode) | reverse complement strand
CTCAAGTACCTCGTTGGGATTGACAGGTTCGGGCTGGCCACCCTCAACGGCGCAGAGTGTGTCTAGGTAAACGAAACGTTTTTCTTCGCCATCCTGATCCACCTTCGCCTCCTCATCCCACCAAAGCCGCTCTGTGATGGCTACGGTAAAGTTCCACCGTCCGGCTAATTCCTTATTCAATGATTCGACGATCAAGCCATCGTCTTCAATCCTGCCACCGAACAACGCCCACGGTTGCTGGTAAGGGTTCTTTGCTGGGTCCATCTTGCGAAGCAGAACCCTGTCTCCGTCTTTTACAACTGCAACTGCCATAAGTACCGTTTTCATGACCCCACTATAACAGAGCGGGCCTAGGGA
Source organism: Saccharimonadales bacterium (SeqCode) (assembly GCA_035280785.1). Lineage (GTDB taxonomy): Bacteria > Patescibacteriota > Saccharimonadia > Saccharimonadales > EFPC-124 > DATEFF01. The sequence goes on along the minus strand of DATEFF010000124.1, from coordinate 4,418 downwards.
GCTGCCCAATAAAGGGAGTATCATAAGCTCATGAAGCAAAAACACTTTATGTACTGGATAACGATCGCCGGCTTTGTGGGTATTCTATTTGGTATCTTCTATTCTCTGTTTGGGCTTGAAGGCTTGCCAGTCTACCAGAGGTTCGTCCCCGATGCATCGCTCCAGGGCTGGAGTAGAGGTCTCTATGGTTCCGTTTTTATCGGCTTCAGCGTTTTATTGCTCCTCCTAGGCCGTCGAGCCATCAAGCAGCAGGACAGGGACCTTGGTAAGATTCTGTTCTATGGAGTCGCCGCATGGATAGCATACGAAGCCTTGGCATCTTTGATTTACGGTGTTTACATAAACGTCTTAGTTGACGTAGCCCTAATAGCATTCCTAGGATACCCGCTCCTAAAGGGAAGTCAGAAATAAGTCAGCGAACACAAGAAAATTCCCCAAGCCGATTCGACTTGGGGAATTTTCATGGCTCCGAGGGCGAGGCTCGAACTCGCGACCTAGTGGTTAACAGCCACCCGCTCTACCGCTGAGCTACCTCGGAATAACAAAGGCTATTATACGAACATTAACAACAGAGGTCAACCATAAAAAATACAGCCCTCCCCGATTTGGGGAAGGCCGCACTTGTGGGCATATTACTAAAATATGTACTTACCTAGGGGAACTAGGAAAAGATGTTGTTTACGAAGTTGATCGTAATGTTAACAGCACCACCGACTACGTTGCCGATCTGTACCCAAACATTGTTGTCAACATCTACGTTGGTGCCGCCGTAGCCGCTACCACCGTTTTGACCGTTGCCGTTGCTGTGGTTAGCACCGACGTTGGTTCGTTGTTGTACGCCAAGGGTTACGCCGCCAACGCTAGGAGTGCTACCACCGCCGTTGTTGTTGCCGCCATTGTTGTGGCTGTTACCGTTGCCGTGGCCATTGCCATGGCCGTTGTCGCTCGTCGCCGACACAGAGGCAAATGCGCCTGTGCTGAGCGAGAGAGTTGCTACTGCGAAACCGCTCAAGAGCAGCTTCTTCACTGCAAACTTCTTTGTGGTCATAGGCTTTACTCCTCCGAAAATCGTTAATTTTTTACCCACGCACGCCAATGTAGCAAAGACGTATTTTTGACACAAGCGAGATATTTATATTGACCCTAGTTAACAAAATTTAGCGTTTTTTAAACCACACTCGCCTAGCAGATTTTAATTCTAGCGCAAGCGAAATTGCCCCTATAGCAAGGAGGACGTACGCAAGAACCGCAAGGCCCCTCGCGAGACTCCCAGCGACCGCCAATTGCGCGCCAACCATGTACAAAAGCGCCATCACGGCCAGCGCAAAAGTACCACTGCTAGACCATTTTAGAACCAAAACAACAATACCGTAGACCACCAAAATAGCAACGCCGTAAAGGCCTATCCACGCCAAACCAAACAGCAACGGGCTCGCCAGAACGCTCGCAATAAGCAACCACGGAATCTGCCGGCGCTTCTTAACATTTGGCAGCTTCGTAAATCGAGCGCCAGTGCCTTGTGGTTCGTCGGCCTGAACTGGCCGCTGCGTTGGCGGCACCTTACGAACCGGAGGCCGGAATGAATCTATACTCTTCATGCTCTCCTATCCTATCATTTTGCAAGTTTGTAGAGCCTGAGATTTGGCCCATCGTACAACACCGTCACGCCAGGCTCTCTGTCTATGTATTCGTAATTCTGCCAGTCGAGGTCTTTGTTTAGGACGACATAGCCGATGTCCGCATCACGTAATTGTCGCGTAATGGACAAACCGCCCAGACCCGCCGGCAATATACGCTCCTGGACCGCCTCTCGCGTCGCGTCGCGCGTTTGTGGCGCCACGCCGGGCAACTCTGGGTTATCGCTATGTACAACGGCACGGTCGTAAAATGCGGGCGCCGGGCTGGCGATGATACGACCATGCGTGAAGCCATGGCTCATATATAGATGCCACGGTAATATGAGCGCCTTTGCACTATCAGGTTGCTGGTTCAAAATTTGATTGGCATGATACCAGTCCGCCGGATAATCCGTTGCACGAAGTTGGCCGGTCGCGCCCCACAACATGACCGGCGTATACGCTAGAACCAAAGCAATCGAGCCCACCAGCACTAACCACTTGGCGCGAACCTTCGACAGCAGCCAGCTCACCGCCCAGGCGAGCAGATAGGTCGCCATTAGCGCCCACACTGCCGCAAACTTTTGCGGCTCACGGTAGCCCGCCATAAACGGCAAGGCGCGGCCCAGCTCACTCGCAAGTCCAACCGCCAAAATTACCGACAGCAGTCCAGTCGCAAGCGCCCACACCGCAACGTCTCGCTGCCGTTTCCACGCCACAACCGTGCCCAGCGTCAACAACGCTAAAACAATCAAATAAACCAATCCCCACAGTGGATACGATTCAATCGGCGTCACGTAGAGGTCGCGCGACTCCTGCCAAAATCCCAACAGCCCCAGCACCGCACCAATCGCGCTCGTACCAATAGCATCAACCGTTGCGAAGGCTTGGTTGCCCGACGCGCTAAATGTCTGGAGCGACGATGCAATTCTCCCCTGCCCCATCAACGTCGGAACCAACCAGTACGAACTTGCAATCACAAACAGCACTGCCGCAATACCAAGATATTTCAGAAGGACTTTCATCTGCCGCCGATCCCTGGCGCGCGATGCAATTGCCACCAAAACCAAAAGGGCGGCAAACCCAACCGAATGAATCGACACAATGCTCATAACCGTCAGCCACAACCCAAGCAGCAGTGCGGCCTGCGTACTTGGCGCCAAGACAAGCTTTAGCAGACTCCGCGCAAACCACGGCAGAAGCGCATATCCCAGCCACACGCCCCACTGCCCAGCCATCAGCCGATCGTACACAAACGGGTTGATCATATAAAATGTCGCGCCAACATACACCGCCCAGCGCCAATGCCAATCGCCGGCCGGCCGGATCGCGCGCAGCAGGCGGTGCGCGCCGATGCCGCTCAAAAGCAAACACGCCAACAATACCAGCTTCTGCACAATGTCCGCAGGCAACACAACATCGAGGCCGTGAAGCAACGCATACAGCAGCCACGTATTATCCACATGGTCGCTCAAGCGCAGGACCGGCGTAAACACCATGTCCATCGTTAGAATGTAGCCCGGCAAAAACAACGGCCCAATGACCAACAACGACAGACCAACATATGGCGTGTAGGGCAGAAATTGTCGTAGGCGCTGCATTGTTATTTCCTACGTCGACGCGCCAGGGGGTGGCGGTAGATCCCTTCGGATTCGTGACTTTGTTTGGTCTTGCGGTGTGTGATGGCGATATAGCCACCAGCCACAACCAACGTTGCAATAGACAGTACGCGGTTAACTTCGAACCAACGTTGCGGCACGAATTCTGCTAACAACTCAATATCGTAGCTACCGTCGGCGTTCTTCTTGCATCCCTCGCCGCCATTGGCACATATCGTCGCGGGGTCAATCAGCCAGCCGTTAGCGTAACCGCTGGCCACAAAGTGCTCACCAACCGCACGGACATTCGCGCCAGGTTGCCAGGTTGCGGCTGCGCCATCACGCATTTCGAGTCGCCACGATGGGTGATATGACTCGCTGAGCAGCAGCGTGAATTTACCCGTTGCGCCACGGACCGTTACCGAACGGCGCGCCTGGCTGTCGTTACTAAACTCACTCTTCTGGGGCAGAGCCTGCGGCGCCTGAGGCTCGCCAAGTACATAGAACTGCTGGTTGACCGGCGGGATAGCGACGAGCTTGACGTTGTCGAATCGCATCGTGCTGACGTTTGTGCCGTCGCTCTCGTATGCATGCAAGAACAACCTCATGCTTGTTGCCGAAGGCGTGGTGATCTTGGTCGTGTATGTGTGCCAGCCATCGCCTTTTTCTGGCGTGAAGCGATCTTGCGAGCCGGCTTCAACGCCATCAAACTCGGCGTAGTAGCCAATCTGCCCGTCACCCTTAGCCTGGTAGTCGAACGACAACAGATACTCGGTGCCAGGCTCGATATTCACATTGGTGTATGTGCAGGCGGTGTGATGCGCGACCTCCAACTCCAACGATTGGTTGCCGTCTGACTTTGCGCTGGTGTTCATGCGCATGTCGACCTTTGGCGATTTGTCGTAGTTGTTGCAGTCAAAGACCTTCTTGCGCCATGGACCGTCCTCGAACGAACCGTTGACGATCACGTTCTGGTAGTCGTACGTCTTGTCGACAAAGTGGAATGTGTTTTTGCCAGCGCTTAGGTCGTGCGTTTTATACGTGGCAGCAGATGTCTGGATTGGGAATTCACCCACCTTAGACAACTCAACCATACTGACGTTGTCGTAGCGGTTGATCGTTGCTTCGTCCTCACTGCTACCGACCGAGTGCACAAATAGCTGCCCGCTCGACGTGTCCTGCGGTGTGATGATTGGGTAAGTCG
>DATEFF010000123.1:0-2403 GCA_035280785.1 Saccharimonadales bacterium (SeqCode) | reverse complement strand
CGCCATAGGTAGTCACGAAGCTCACGGATAGACCTGGGGCGAATCATGACGTAGTTCATGCTCCGCTCCAGGAGTTTCCCGTAGTCGCTGGCCTTCTTGAGGTCTTCGAGCTCTTGCTCGGTTAGGTCCATGCCGCTGTGGATTTTGAGTTCCAGCAGCTGATTCTGCGTCAGACTGAACGAATATTTGCCATCAAGATACACCGAGACTCGCTCGGTGTTCTTGACTTGCGCCTTGATGGCAGTGATGCGCATAACTAGAGTGCGGTTTCGGCGGCAACCTTATCGCGAACCAGTTTGTCGATTTCGGCCATGACGTCGGTGTGTTCCTTCAGGTACAGCTTGGCGGCTTCACGGCCTTGGCCAATCTTGCCGTCCTTGTAGTCAAACCAAGCGCCAGATTTGCCAACAACGCCGTGCACAACTGCAAGGTCAAGGACGTCGCCGCTGGCAGAGATACCTTCGTTGTACATGATGTCGAACTCAGCCTGGCGGAAAGGTGGAGCAATCTTGTTTTTGACCACTTTAACCTTGGTGCGGTTGCCGATGACCTCCTCGCCAACTTTGATCTGGCCGGTGCGGCGAATATCTAGGCGGACAGAGGCGTAGAACTTCAGTGCGTTACCGCCGGTTGTTGTCTCTGGGTTGCCAAACATGACACCAATCTTCATGCGGATCTGGTTAATGAAGATGATGGTGGCCTTGCTCTTGTTGATGATGCCGGTCAGCTTACGCAGCGCCTGGCTCATCAGGCGAGCCTGAAGACCCATGTGGCTATCGCCCATTTCACCTTCAATCTCTGCCTGTGGTACAAGTGCCGCAACGGAGTCGACAACAATCAAGTCGACAGCGTTACTGCGGACGAGTGTTTCGACAATCTCGAGCGCCTGCTCGCCGTTGTCCGGCTGAGAGATTAGCAAGTTGCTGGTGTCGACGCCGAGCTTCTTGGCGTAGACAGGGTCAAGCGCGTGCTCTGCGTCGATAAACGCCGCCGTGCCGCCCTTGCGCTGAACCTCTGCAATTGCGTGCAAGGTTAGAGTGGTCTTACCTGAGCTTTCTGGTCCGTAAATCTCGATGATGCGACCCTTTGGGTAGCCGCCGCCAAGTGCTAGGTCCAAGCTCAACGCGCCGGATGATACCAGCTCGACGTCGGCCCTGTGGGACTCGCCCAGCTTCATGATCGCGCCGTTACCAAATTGCTTTTCAATCTGTTCCATCGCCAGGCCAAGAGCCTTCAGCTTTCCATTGTCAGCAGTTGGGGTAGCGGATTTTTCGGTCTGTTTGTCTTCAGCTTTTTTCTTATCAGCCATAGTTAGTTCCCTCACTTTCTACATTTACTGATTATACCTGTTGTACGGTGTGGATAGAAGTGTACGCGGTGCAGAATATGCCGGGTTGCTAATGGTCGTCAAGCATAATGTTGCGACATATTGTTTCTAACATTGGTAGATTGTTGTAATTTGTGTATCTTGACGCAGAAAGAACTTTACAAAATGAGGCAGCGTTTTGAATAATCCGGCCCAGCCATGAAACGCATAACTCAAATAGGCACGTTCGCAGCAGCATTGTTGCTGTGCGTGGCCGGTAACCCAATTCACGTTCTCGCGGTGGGCGAACAGCAGAAAAATTTGATGATTGTTGAGGTCTCGCCGGAGGCCAAAACGTCCGCAAGTGATGAGTTTGTTCTCGTCCATAACCCAAACGACACGGAGTTTGACGCAACGGGGTTAATGCTCCAATACAGAAGTGCAGGCTATAAACCTGACGATACGAAAGGATGGTCAACTCGCGCTATCTTGGGCTGCAAGTCCAACAAGACAACAGAGTGTACGATGCTTAGCGACGTGATGATTCCCCCGGGTGGGACGGTGCGACTGTCGAGCTACGAGTCGGACCCTAATTTCTTGCCGCTTGTATCTGGGATGGCAACTGGCGGCGGCGTCGTGCGCTTGGTCCGGCCGGCCGAAGGTGACAATCCGTTGTTTGTGCACGATAAGGTGGGCTACGGCACGGCGATTGATTTTGAGGGAAGTGCAGCCGCTCCGGCACCCGCCGTTGGACGTGGCCTGCTCCGCCAGCAGGATGTTGATGAGAAGTACGTCGATACGGACCAGAATGGTGCTGACTTTATGCTTCAGCCGCAAGAAGAGGTCGAAGCTCCAGTGCCAACGTCGCCACAACCCGAGGCTCCTGCCCCTGAAGTGCCAGCCGGTGGCTACCTGGACGTTGAGGTTAGCGAAGTTCTGCCAGACCCAACAAGCCCCCAGACCGACAGCGCGGACGAGTTTATCGAGCTATATAACCCTCATGCCGAATCGGTGAACCTGGCCGGCTATGTGCTCAAGACCGGCACTAACTGGAACTACAAGTATTCGTTAACTGACATAACGTTGGCGCCATATGA
>DATEFF010000122.1:0-5847 GCA_035280785.1 Saccharimonadales bacterium (SeqCode) | reverse complement strand
AATGCCTAGCAAGCCCCACAGCGCAAAACGTCCGCTAAAGACCGTCATACAGCAGAGGCTGATAATACTATAGATGCCGATAAGAAGTGTCGTGAGCAAGATACGAGCCTGCAATACATCGAAGGTACCGACCAACAGCGTGACGATGCCAGCTCCCGCAGCCACAACGAGCGACCCAATAAGCGCTTTAACGAAATACGATCGCAACTTTGTGGAATTAAGAATGGGGTTCATGCCGGTATCGTAGCAGGTTGCGGATACACATACCAAGAAAAATAGCCTACAAAGGTAGGCTATTTTTCTTGGTACACCTGGCAAGATTCGAACTTACGACCTTTGGCTCCGCAAGCCAACGCTCTATCCAGCTGAGCTACAGGTGCACGTAGCGGCATGTTTCAGCCGCTCCTTGAACCAGAAGGTACATCCTGAAAGTAGAACTGACAGAACAGAGATAGACTATACCATAACAAGCCAGGTGATGGAAGCTTTTCGGGGGTATTTTAGAATCTGAGGCGTCGCATCATGCGATCGACAAAGTCCAAATGCAGCTCTTCCATCGGGAGGCGGGAACCCAAAATGTCTACAATCTTCTCGCCATCATCTTCAGCAAAATAAATACTGACCGCCGGCATAAATCGCTTGGTCGGAATCAGCATAATTGAATACAAACCGCCATCGGCGATGATGCCAAAGGCTCGAAAATCGTTGTAGTGATAATGCGATTCCTCAATCTGCAAACCAGAATCGGTCAATGCGTAACGCAATGTGCGAGGCGGACGAGTCGCAAACACGCCAATCGCTATAGCCATCACAACAACCAAAACAATAAAGGTCCACGCTTGCGTGAGGAAGTAGGCAATAGCCAGCAGCACCAACATAATGCCAGCGTATCCCATAAACCACAGAGGTGATTTGGTGTGATGGATATATTCAGACGCTTCCCATGCCATGTCGACGTGTTCTTCATCAGGGTGAGGCGCCTCCTCGACAGGCGTATTGGTCGCATTTGGCACAACCTGAGGCGTCGCAGCTAAATCGTAGCCGCTAAAAGAAGACGTGCCAGCATTTTCAGCCTTGTACAAAGGCTGACTACCCTCATGCTGTTGCACTGGCGGCAGATTTGGCTGCTGCGGCTGCTCATTCATAAGCATTAGTATAGCTATTTGGGATGGTGAGGGGAAGGGGATTGTTGGGCAAGAAAATACACCGAACAAAAGCTCGGTGTATTTTCATGGCGGAGGAGGAGGGATTCGAACCCTCGCTAGAGATTGCTCCCTACTAACGATTTAGCAAACCGTCCCCTTCAACCACTTGGGTACTCCTCCATAAGTGGTCGTGACTTGAGGTATTGTACTACATTTTTTATCTGTTGGCGAGATTCAGACTTTTTAGCATTCAGGACGGTATAATAAGGGCAACGACGGAGGGTTTATGCTGAGTTTTTTGAAGACGATTCGGAATTACGAAATTATTGCCTTTGTAACTGGGTTTGGCCTGATGGCTTACGAGCTAGCGGCGGCGCGATTGCTGGCGCCAAGCATCGGTAGCTCGACGTATATATGGACGAGTGTGATTGGCGTCATTATTGCCGCGCTATCGATCGGCTACGCCCTGGGTGGCACGATTGCCGACAAACGCGTGAAGCCCAGCGACATCGCCTGGCTGCTCTTGGCCGCAGCTGGCGGCGTACTCCTAACGCTGGTATTTGCAGATGGGACACTCCGCGCGCTCCAAAGCGTCAACGATCCGCGCTGGCAGGGTTTGTTGGCTTCGTTGTTGCTGTTTGCACCGGCAAGCTTCCTGCTGGGCATTATCAGCCCGTATCTGGCGCGGCTCCGCACCGAATCACTGGCGCATACCGGTCGTGCCGTAGCGTCCCTGAGCGCCATGAACGCTGTGGGCGGCATTGTGGGCACCTTTTGCGTCGGATTCATCTTCTTTGGGATGATTGGCTCGCGCGAGACGATGCTGATAGTCGTGGGTCTCCTGGCCGCTGCAAGCTGGTTGATCCTGCCAAAAGATCGAACGTTCAAGCGTGCTGCGCTGACGGCATGGATTGCGTTTGTGGCCGCGCTTCAGCTCATGCCCGCCTTGCCCAAGGGGGTAGCAGCCGACATCGATACACCGTCGTCCAGATACCAGGTCGTGAACGGCGAATACTTTGGCGCCCGAGTACGCATCCTGACCATGGGCCCAAAGGGTTCGCAGTCTGGTGTATACACTAATGGCTCACATGAACTCGTCTTTGACTACACACGCCATATGGCCGAGCTAGTCGACTTGGCACCTCGCAAGGCCGACGTCCTCATCCTCGGTGGTGGTGCGTTTACTCTGCCCGCATACTTAGCGGACAAGCACGGCGACAGCCACATTGATGTCGTCGAGATCGACCCTGAGCTGGTCGAAATCTCCAAAAACTACTTTGGATATTTCGACCGGCCCAATGTCGCCATCCACACACAGGATGCTCGGGCGTTTCTTAACGCCAACCAGAAAAAGTACGACCTAGTGCTTGTCGACGTCTACTCTGATACATCCATCCCGTTTGCCGTCACGACCGAGGAATACGCGGCGCAACTGAAGCGTGCCACAAAGGACGACGGCGCAGTTATAGTGAACGCCATTGGCGCCAACACGGCAGCCTGTGGGCCGTTACTGCGCAGCATTCACGGCTCATACCTGACCCAATTTAAGGACTACAAAGTACAGCCGTTACGCGACTCCCAAATGCGCGGCCTCCAGAATATCGCCATTACATACGCCAACCAGCCGCTCGACTGGGTCGGCAGCGACGACGTTAAGCTTACAGGTGATATACGACTGACCGATAACTTTGCACCACTTGAGCAACTCCAGCAACAGTGCTGGGATGGAGAATACGCCCAAAAAGAAAATTAGACGACCGCAACTGGTCGTCTAATTTTCATGGCGGAGAGGGAGGGATTCGAACCCTCGGTACCGTTGCCGGCACGACGGTTTTCAAGACCGTTTCCTTAAACCACTCGGACACCTCTCCAGATGTCAGAACAGGAGTATTGTATCACATCTGTTAGGTTTGTTCGAGAGTGTGCTTGGCGACAACAGCAGCGTCAACCCGCGCGGCACCGGCATCAACCAAGATCTTCCCAGCGGCAGCCAGCGTAGCGCCAGAGGTCGTGACATCGTCTATAAGCAAGATTCGCGCGCCGTCCAGCTTTGCACCCGGCTTACACTCAAAGGCGGTCGCAGCCTGCTCGAGACGCTCATGCTTTGTTGCGCCAACCTGACGAGCATCGTGACGCCTCCGTAGTAGCGTCTGGCATTCCCAGTTGCGCAGCCGAGCCACCTCGCGCGCCAACAGCCGTGCATGGTCGTAGCCTCGCTGTCGCACTCGACTGGAGGCCGTCGGTATATACGTCACCGTAACTTCTTCGAGATAGGGGAGCTGATCAACAATAACCTGTGCCAATGGTTGGTATGCCGCGCGGACGCGTTCGAACTTATACGCACGAATGAGCCGCTTCACCGCGCCTTCGTACGTTGCAGCCACCCACACGTTGTCGATTTCTGTTGCCCGTCGACATGCCACGCAAACCCTTGAATCGGTCGTCGGTTTATTGCATAGGAAGCACAATTCTGGGCCTTCCGCGAATAGTTCAAATCGGCATGAATCGCACAGAACGTTGCTTTCTTTACTACAAGCGATACAGCGATGAGGGGCAATTATGCTAATGGTTCTCTCGAGTAATGATGTCATTTTTACTTCCCGGCACTATAATATTGCAATACTTTAACAGTTTCCGCTATAATCGTCACTATAGAGCAACCCAAAAGAGCCTATGAGATACGTATAAGTGGAGGAGATAATGGCACGGGGACAGAAGCAAAACGACGATCTTCTGATGGAAGACGAACTCGCGGCGGCATTCCTGAATGACGACGACGATGCTCAGGTGGGTGACAGCAATCAAGTTCAAGTACAATCAGAAGAAAATTGGGAAGAAGATGAAGGCGTACCAGGCCAATTGGCTGTGGACGTCTACGAAACCGCAGAGCGACTTGTCGTAAAGGCACGTACTGCTGGCGTAAACAAGCAGGACTTAGACGTCAGTATTTCTGACGGCATCCTGACTATCAGCGGCACCCTGAGTAGTGGTGACGATGATGTAGATCACTGGCACATCCAGGAATGCTACTGGGGCGATTTTTCTCGCACAATTGCATTGCCTGTGGCCGTTAAAGAAGAAGAGGTTGAAGCCCTTCTGAAGGACGGTGTGCTGACTGTGAGCTTTGCGAAGGTCAAGCAAGAGCAAGCTCGCAAGATCCAAATTCAGTAAGAAACTCCACGCGCCATCGATACACCGACGAGCACTCTGCTCGCCGGTGTTTTTGATAGGGATAGCAGCGATGCCGATTGATCTTTGGGCACAACACCGGCCTTCGCTCACCGTCCACAAGCTCAGGACCGTTGCTGCGGGTCAAGAGGGTGGATGAGCGACCAGAAAATGTAGACGGATGAAGAGAGAAAAGGCAATCCAGTAATAAGGCACCTGAATTTCGTCCCATAACAAAACCGGCTCATGTGAGCCGGTAATGTAGTTTTGTGTAGGGGAGCCTACTTCAGGACAGCGACGTGGCTGCCAGTGTATGTGCTCTTCTGTAGCTGGTCAGTTACGAAGCGGACAGCGGCGAATGCCAGGAAGGCCACTACGATACCGATGATAGCGTAAAGAATTGTGTTCTTAGCAGATGTAACCGCGCCCTGGTCACCACCAGATACTACGTAGCGGATACCACCGATGATCAGCATGACTACCGAGATAGCACCGATCAAGAACAACAGAATGTTGGTTACAGTGTTAAAAATACTGCCGTCACCGAACAGGTTCTCTGCCGCGCCGGTTGGCTTAGCACAGTCGGCACCACTACCAATACCGCCAGCGGTTACGTCAGTACAGTTCTGGGCGTAAGCAACATCTGGGGTTACCAGTGCTAGGCCCAAAACCAAAGCTGGGACTACGAGCGTAAGACCAGCGACTTTTTTCATGAAAGACTTCATGGCTTTCTCCTTATATATCTATGCGTTTATTGTAACACGTAAGGGCAGCGATGCTAGTGGTTTTGAGACTGAGCTTTAACCCTAGACGTTGCTGAGAACAAAGTTGACGATTGCGTATGCTGCAACAGATACGATTACACCGACAACTGCGTAGAGAATAGTGTTTTTGGCACTCGTAATTGTGCCTTGGTCACCACCAGACAGAGCGTAACGGACACCGCCGATGATAATCATCAGGACAGAGATAGCGCCAGTCAGGAAAACGAGGATGTTACCAACGCTCTTAATGGTTCCCGTAACGGTTCGTGTACCTTGCGTACAGTTGCCGCCATTCCATGTGCCACCAGAGCCTTCACAGGCCGACTGCTCAGGTGTAACAGCCAAAGCAGGGGCGGGCGCCAATGTCGCCACACCAACCAGCGTCGATACGGCCAGGACCATACCAGCGAGTGTAAGTTTAATCTTATTCATGTATATCTCCTTAAATTCTGCTCAGAACGAAGTTAACGATCGCGTAGCCCATCACCGATAAGATGAGGCCAACAACGGCATATAGAATGGTGTTCTTGGCGCTTGTGATGCTACCTTGGTCGCCACCAGAAGTCGCGTAGCGTAAACCACCAATCACAATCATCAGTACCGAGATGGAACCAGTCACAAAGATCAGTGTGTTGATGATGTTTGTCCAAATACTGTTTGGACCAAACAACTTGTCGCCGGTAGCCTTACAGACTGCCGTGTCCGCGTTGCCGCCACAGTTCTGGAACACGTTCACCGCCGCCTGCGCAGAGTCAGGCACCGCCACAGCA
>DATEFF010000121.1:0-17455 GCA_035280785.1 Saccharimonadales bacterium (SeqCode) | reverse complement strand
GACGTATGCGTCGAACAGCCGAACGGCCGCGGAAGCTCGCATAGCCTCTCTCCAATCACTAGGACGAGGCTACTATAAACTAAATATAGGACCTGCGCAATTACTCTGCGTCGTTGTCGGCGGCGGGTGCTTGCTCGGCTGGCTGGTCCTGGTGCGTTACCTTGACCATGCTGTGGCGAATAATCTGTCCTTCTAGCATGTAGCCAGCTCGAAGCTCTTCGGTCACGACTTCGTATGCGCCTTCACCCTCAGCGCTAATTGCCTCGTGCAGATTCGGGTCAAATGGCTGGCCGACAGCTTCGATTCGCGTCACACCCATGTCGGCGAGTGACTTGTCGAGACTCTTGCCCAATGAGCTCACGCCCTTAACCCACTGGTTGTCGGCTAGCTCTTCCGGGATATGACCAACGGCGCGGTCGATGTTATCGATGACAGGTAAAAGCTTCAGAACGGCAGCGGCCTTACCGGCGGTGATCGCAAGCTGCTTGTCTTGCTCGGCGCGGGTTCGGTAATTAATAAAATCTGCTTGGATGCGTTGGATGTCGGCGGTCAACTCGCCAACTTGCTGCTCTAATTCTGCTTTTTTGTCTGCCATGGGATTCTCCTAAGTTATATCTACGAAAGCTTCTTCAAGTGTTTGACCAGCGTGCGACACCAGGGACATGACCTGGCGATAGCTCTGCCGGGTTGGGCCAAGTACGCCAATATAGCTGATGTCCGAAAACGGCGAGCGGAATCGACTGATAATAAGCGAGCAGTTACTCGCCTTGCCAATTGGGTTTTCGCGACCAATATACACGCTGAGTGGCTGGTTTGGCGCGGTTTCGCGCAGCCAAGGCTCAAGGTTGTCGAGCAGCTGGGCGACTTCGTGAATCGGCCCGGCAGCTTGCATAAATTCAGGCTGGCTAAACAGTCGTCCGAACCCACTAATATACAGCTGATCGCCGATAGTCGCCAAGCCAACGTTATGCGTCAACTCTGCCAGCGTATCAACGGCTGCACGGATAGCGCGCTCTGGTCGTCCAGCCTGGCTCAGTCGAGTATCGATCGCTCTCGCAGTGCGATCGATTATGCCGGGGTTACTGTCCTGAGCCAGCTGGTTGACGTAATAGCGGTAGCCCTTATCCGTTGGAATACGACCGGCCGAAGTGTGTGGCTGCGCAATGTAGCCCATCTCCTCCAGGCGACCCATTTCTGAACGGACAGTCGCCGAACTGACGTTAAAAATCTTTGCCAACATCAACGAACCAACTGGGGATGCAACCTCAGCATATTGCTCGATAATAGCGGCTAGAATTAAGGCTTGTCGTTCGGTCATAAGGCGTCGCTTACCGGGCGAACCCAGTGACTTTATAGTACGCTCGCTAGCACTCGAGCGTCAAGAGTGCTAGAACCTGCTTGCGTTCGCTGCCACCGCCCGCTACTATGTAATCTGTCGAGAAAGCCCTAGAGTTAGGATTCGGTTATGTGGACAACGATTCCCGCGCTCAACCAAATCGGCGGTGCTGTGGCTCTCAAGGTCAGGCGCGACGATCAACTGGTTCGGCTGTGGGCCACCTTCATCGGCGGCGACGAGTTCAAATTCTCAATCGCCGCACAGACGCTGGGGCCGCTCCAGGGCCAGGCTCTTGCTCGGACTTCCGGCATGCCCTTCCTGCGTCAGCATGGAGTTTCGGGCTGGGACGGCTGTGACGACATCCTCTACGTGATGAACGGAAGTCGCGTCATCGTCGTCAGCACCAGCCTCTTCGCCCGTGCCGCACGCATTCGGCTGTAATCCGGTACGAGTGCCCGACAAAACGGCCAGGGCTACCAGCGCGTAGCCCTGGCCCGCAGGACCTCTCGTGAAGTTATCTAAAACTTAGGCGCTCAACCACTTGTTGTAAGCTGCCAAAATCGTGTCCATTACCTGCTGAGGGTTAATGGCGCCCGTATCAACAATCAAATCAAAATTCTGTGGGTCAGATATATCAACACCGTATTTGGAGTCGTATCGTGCGCGCTCGAGGCTCAGACGATGGCGAAGCGCTTCAGCGTACTGCTTTGGGTCGTCAGGAACGTGTTCGTGCGCCTTACGCACAGGGTCCATGTTGGCAAGAATACGTCGAGCAGCAACCTCGAGGTCTAGATCTAGATATACCTTGAAAGACTGAGGTACAAAGTGCCAGCTCATTCGGCCGTCAATAACTACGCGGTCTTGTGTTCGGCCCATTTCGGTCTGGCGCTCATCTACCAGCCGGTCGATCTCGGCATCGCTCGTGGCGGCTTGGTTTGTCTGGGTTACGTCGATACCGCGCTCCCTGCCAATGGCGCGGAAGAAGTCGCCTGAGCTGTAGTGCTCGAAACCGAGGTATTCGGCAATAGCTTTTGATGCAGTCGACTTACCGCTCCCAGGTCGGCCGGCAATTGTAATGATTCGTTTTTTTTGTATAACGTCGCTCATATATGGGCACTATAGTAACCGAAGTTCCTCTAAATGCAAAACTGCCGCCCCATTCGGAGCGGCAGTTTGTGAGTTTCAGAGAAAACTACTTGTTGTTCTGCTGCTTGTAGCTATTGATAGCCTGGACGACCTTGCCGTCGTTCTTCAGGTTTTCCCAGAACAGAACCTGCTGTCGAGAGATGTGCATTGCGTCTTCTGGACCGTGCAACTCGCTACCCAGCTTGGCCAGTGAGACCTGTGACTGGTCGGTCTTGTCCTTTGCTTCTGGCTGGACCGACTGCTGAACTTGTAGGTAGTAAATGTCACTCAGCTCAACGTAGTCACCGTTGACGTTGCTGACCTTACCAAAGTAAACCTGGCCGTTTGTCAGGAAGACTGCCTGGTATTGGCCGCCCTTAACACCTGCGTCGCCACCCATCTTAGAGAATGCGAACCAAGCGCCAAGTGCTACAAGCACAACAACCACGAGGGCGACCACCCACATGACTGGACCGCGGAATTTACTGCTAGAAGAATTGTGTTGCATATTCATTGCTCGATGTACCGGCGTTTCTGCGCCGCCTCCTTGTGTTGTATTTTCGTTACTGCTTGGGGCTTGTGCGTTCTGGCGCGTCGGCTCGGGGTAACGACGGGCGTTAGAACCAGCTTGGCTGTTTCGAAATTCCATAAACCTCTACCTTTAATTACTACTCTTGCTAGATTCAAGTTTAGTAAAATCATGCTCCGAGCACAAGCACTATGCGGTATTATTAAGTTTGTAAGTTATAATGAATACCATAAGCACTAATGGTGGGACGAATGTCGCTGACCTCAAACCGAAATAAAAAACGTACAGCGTGGTTCCTGGGCCTGTTGATGGTTCCTGTTTTGGGACTTTATTCGTTTGCCGCCGTGCAGGCCGAAAGCACTGCCGCAATCTCGCAGGGCTTCAAAACAGAAGAAGTCGACATCGCTGCCGGTGCGCTCGTCAGCCTTACAAGCGACTCACAAAGCACAGTCCAGCTCAGCAACACTGACCGCGTCAACCAGCTTATTGGCGTTATTGGCGACCGACCACTTATCGAGCTCAGCAATAACGACAAAGAAGTCCAAGTTGTCATTAGCGGCACAACCCTTACGCTCGTCAGCGACATAAATGGCGAAATCAAATCTGGCGACAAGATCACCGCCTCGCCAATCAACGGTGTCGGCATGAAGGCAAACGCCAGCTCGCTCGTCGTAGGCACCGCGCAGGACGATCTCGGCTCGACCAACACAACCACCAAGTCTATTAATGACAAGCGCGGCCAGCCACAATCGGTGAAGGTTGGCGCCGTACCCGTCTCGGTCAACGTTACATATTATGTTGCGCCAGAAGACAAGAATTCATTCCTGCCTCCGTTCTTGCAATCACTCGCCAACACCGTCGCGGGCAAGGAAGTCTCAGCCGTTCGCGTGCTCATCAGTTCGCTTGTTCTTATATTCGGCTTCGTTAGCATCGCCGTCCTGCTTTACTCTTCTATCCGCAGCAGCATCATCAGTATCGGTCGTAACCCACTCAGTGAAAGCGCGGTTCGCAAAAGCCTGTTTGAGGTCGGCGCCACAGCTCTGGGAATTTTACTGGTTATGCTTATTGCTATATATTTGGTACTAACAACGTAGGAAAATAAAAAGAACATGGACTCGCTGCAACTCATCCTCGTCATCGGACTCGTCGTCATGGTGATTGTTAATGGCTTTAGCCTGGTATGGGCGATCAGCCTGAACAAGCAGCTCAACGAACGCCCTAATCCAAAAGTTTATGAGGTCAAAGTCGATGCCCACCAAGTCTTGGCCGACGTCGACATGACCGACATCGAGCGCCTAACAAAGCAGCAACTCGGCAAGGTTGCCAGCGAAGCCGGTGCACGCTTCAAAGACTCTATGGACCACGCCGTTGACGGCCTGAGCGTCCGCATCAGCGACATGGCCAACAACTCGCTGACCGGTGAATTCGAGAAGTACCAGGTGAGCCTGCAAGCTCTTCGCGACCAAAGCATCCAGGAATTCAGTAAGCTCCAGGCCGAGCTCGACACCCGCCGTACTCAGCTGACCGAGCACCTCGACAAGATCATCCAGGCTGAGGGCGAAAAGCGCTTTGCCAGCTTGGACGAACGCATGAACGACGTTGTCGCCAGCTACCTTATCGAGAGCCTTGGCAACCAAGTTGACCTGGGCGCGCAGTCTGCGTATATCTTTGAGACGCTTCACAAACACAAGGACGAAATTAAGCGGGATATTCTTTCATGACCGCGCAGGCGCCTCTGCACCTCCCACTGGACCTATATTCGCCCGAACAACTCAGCGCCATCATCATCGAGCTCCGAGCCCACATTAGCGCTGTCCGCGACGCTGCTGTGCGCGCCAAGGCCGTTCACGACGATACACCTGCGCCAGTTCACACCTCAGCGCTCCTGACCGCGACACTGCACGAAGCCGGCGCCAAGCCAATGGACCAAGTTGCAACCGAGAAACTCCTAAAGCAGCTCGAAGCCATCCGCGACAAAGCCCCAGCCGTTCACATCATGCTCGCCGGTCTGCCTAACCGCGATTTCAAACGCAAACTCACCGACTGGTTCCGCAGTGAAATCCACCCTTACTCCCTCGTGACGTTCGCAACCCGCGCCGACATTGGCGGCGGCATCATTGTCCAAGCTGGCTCACACATCTATAACTACTCATTCCGCGAGCAAATCCTTAGTCACAAAAACCGAATCTCGGAGATTTATAACAGTGTACGATAACAACCTCTTCCAAAAACTCGTCAGCTCCGGCCAACCAACAGGCGAAGTTATTGGCGTTGACCGATTCCTCGTGACCGTCAAAGGTCTGGACGGCATTGCGGCCAATGCGCTGGTTCTGTTCGAGAACGGCCAGCAAGGCATGGTCCGCGAGGTCAACACCGACTCTGTACTCATCCTGAATCTCGAGTCCGAGAACGCACAACTGGGCGGCCTGGTTGTCCTGCAAAACAACGTCCTCACAACAGGCGTCGGTGACGCGCTGATCGGCCGCGTCGTGAACCCACTTGGCCAGCCGTTGGACGGCAAGGGTTCAATCCGGTTCGAAGAAAACTGGCCGGTCTTTAACAAAGCGCCTGGCATTATGGACCGCGCACTCCTGAACGACCAGCTGGCGTCTGGTGTGACGGTCGTGGACATGATGTTCCCTGTTGTGTTAGGCCAGCGTATCGCCGTCATGGGCGACACCAAGTCTGGTAAAACTGCCTTCCTGACACAGCTTGGCGTCAACCAAGTCGGGACTGACCGCATTGTCATCTACGTGCTTATCGGCAAACGCCGCCTAGAGATCGACGCCCTCCTTGCTCGCCTCAACGAAACCGGTGCCATCCAAAACAGTATTGTCATTGTGGCTAACATCTTTGATTCGCTAGCCCAGAGTTATCTGGCGCCATATGTCGGGTGCTCTATCGGCGAGTACCTGTGGTATCACGGTCGCGATGTTGTGGTTATCTACGACGACCTCAGTTCACACGCCAAAGTATACCGTGAAGTCTCACTCCTGGCCGCTGCCAACCCTGGCCGCGACAGCTACCCTGGCGATATGTTCTACGCGCACTCATCACTGCTAGAACGCGCCGGCAAATTAGCCGCCAATGGCAAGACCTTCACCGCCCTGCCGGCCGTGGTCACACCTGGCGATGACATCACCGCCTACCTGCCTACGAGCATCATGTCCATTACCGACGGTCAGATTATCTTTGACCTCGCGACGTTCCGCCAAAACATCAAGCCTGCGGTCAACGCCGGCCTGTCAGTCTCGCGCGTGGGTGGTCGCGCTCAAAATGCCCGCCAAAAGAAACTATCTGGCGCGCTCTTCAAGAGCCTCGCAAAGTACCGTCAAGCTGCTGAGTTCTCGCACTTTGGTGCAGACATGGCTCCCGAAACCGTCCAAGCTCTGACGCTCGGCCAACAGATCAACGAAGCATTCCGCCAAACTCCTGGCGAGCTCTTCACCCTCACCGAGCAAGAGCTCATTATCGCTGCCGTCATGGAAGCGGCCGGCCAGCGCAAGCTCAACGTCGGCCTCCTAAAGATGAAGGTTAAAGAGCTCGCGCCAACCGTCCAAAAGGACGAAGACATCGACGGCCTGGTCAAACAATTGCTCGAAATGAGCGCCGTTGGGGAGGCTACCAAGTAATGCGCCGCGCCATCAACATCGCCCAAGACCTCAACCAAATCCACACCGTGGAAGACCTAACCCAAGTTTTTGAAAGCATTGCTAGTATTCGCATCTCCAAAATCCGCAACCGCGTTGTTGCCAGCAAGGCGTTCTTTGCTGAGTTGTGGCAGACGTACAGTGGTCTGCGCATCGACCACAACCAGCGATTAACGGGCAAAAATGATGCTGCGCGCAAGGACAAAAGCGTCTTTGTTGTCGTGACCAGCGAGGGCAGCCTGAGCGGCGCCATCGACGAAGAAATCGTCACAACCATGCTCGAGGATTACAGTAAAGTCGCACCCGATACGACTGACATCGTTGTGCTTGGTTCGCACGGTATGGCCCAGCTAAAGCAGCGCACCATCCCTATCACCAAGGCCTTCAACATGCCCGCTAGCGACAGTAGTTTCAGCGTCACCGACATTATCGAAACACTCAGCCAGTACAAGCGCATCTCTGTCTTTTATCAAACGTATGAATCGCTGCGACTACAAAAAGTCGCCCGCATCGAGCTCCTTGCCGCAGTCAAAGACTTGGGTGAAGACGTCGAGGGCGGCGGCGAAGTTGTGAGTAGCCGCGACTATATCTTTGAGCCAAGCGTTGACGAAATCGCTGACTACCTCGAGTCGGTGATGATGGGCGTCGCGCTCATTCAGGTCATTATGGAGTCCAAACTCGCCCAGTACGCTGCACGTTTCAACGCCATGAACAGCGCCAAGCACCGTGCCAGCGAACTTGTGACCGACTACAACCTCCAGTACCACCGGGCCAAACGCGCCGAGGGCGATGAACGCCTGAAAGAAATTATCAAAGTCGTACACCAACACCAGAAAGGACTCGCATCATGAGCTCAGTCATTGGCCAAATCACCACCATCCGCGGCCTTGTCTGCGAAGTTGAAGTTGTTGGCACTCGCCCAGAGCCAAAAGAACTACTCGTCCTGGCCGACCACCCAGAAGTCTTGCTGGAGGTCGCAACCTACCCGAACCCATACACCGCTCGCTGCATCAACCTCGCCGGGAGTCCAGAAGTTCGCCGCGGCGCGCCTGTCATGGCGGCCGGCGGAAGCATCTCTGTACCTGAAGGGCCCGGCGTGCTCGGGCGTATCCTCGATGCATTTGGCCAGCCGATTGACGGCAAAGGACCAATCGAAGCAACAAAACGCCGCAGCATTTACCAAAACGCCCAAAGCACCGATGCTGGTGGCGGCAAGCCAGAACTACTCGAGACCGGCATTAAGGTCATCGACTTCTTTGCGCCATTCGTGAAGGGTCGCAAGATCGGTATCATCGGTGGTGCAGGTGTGGGTAAGACCGTCCTGACAATGGAGCTGATCCACAACATCGCCAAAGACGACCGCCGCCTGGCGATGTTTGCCGGTATTGGTGAGCGTATTCGTGAAGGTCACGAACTTGTCGAAACCCTCAAAGAGCGCGGCATCCTCGAAAAAACCGTCATGCTGATGGGCCAGATGCACGAGACGCCAGCTATGCGTTCGCTCGTTGGCATTAGCGCTGCGACGATTGCCGAGTACTTCCGTGACGAAGAGAAGCGCGACGTGCTGGTCTTTGTGGACAACATCTACCGCTTTATCCAGGCCAGTAACGAGCTCGCGACAATGCTCGGCACAATGCCAAGTGAAGGTGGCTACCAAGCGACTCTGTTCTCTGACCTACGCCGCCTGCAAGACCGCCTAACGTCTAACCAAAATGGCTCCATCACATCCGTCCAAGCTATTTACATCCCTGCGGACGACCTGTCTGACCCAGCCGTGCAAGAAATCGCCCAGCAGTTGGACTCGACCGTTGTCCTGTCGCGAACCGTTGCAGAAACAGGTATTCGCCCAGCCGTCGACCTTGTTCGAACCGTGAGTTCGCTCTTGTCACCAGAGGTTGTCGGCGACCGCCACTACGTCCTCGCAACGCAGGTTCAGGCCATTATGCAGAAATATGAATCGCTCAAAAACATCGTTGCCATCATCGGCCAGAGCGAGCTGAGCCCGACCGAACGCCGCGACTTTGAGCGCGCACAAAAGATCATTCAGTTCTTCAGCCAAGAATTCTTTGTGACCGAAAGCCTGACCGGCCGTCAGGGCGAGTACTTTACGCGCGAAGACACGCTGCGCGGGATTGAAGAAATCCTCATCTAATGAAACTCAAGGGTGAACCGCGACTCCGCGCCCGCGTTATGTCACCAACCCAAACGCTGTACGACGGACCGGCGCTGGCCGTATCTGCCAATAACCGCGTTGGGCCATTCGACATTTTGGCAGACCACGCCAACTTCTTTTCGCTGCTGACCGAAGGAAATATCGTTGTAAACACCGGCTATCAGTCGTTCACGTTCCCCATCCAACACGGCATTGTGAAGGTTAAAAATAACGAAGTCACACTCTTCATCGACGTAGAAGCAGCCTACTCTACCGCACAAGACAAAGCCACCACACAGCCAACCCAGCCAGCAAAATAAGCTTGCCAGCTGACTACCATAAGCAGTATAGTTGCTTATGAGATAGTAGGCACGAAATAAAAATTCGTCAAAAAACAGGTGGACAATCAGTTTCTGAGCACGAACCCGAGTGAGGAGAGTTCGGCCGGCGGTAACGACGCACGCGTCAATAATCCGGCCATTTCTTCAAATGTGCCCCCGAACCAACCCACCAGCGGAGCACCGCCAGGACCACAGCCAACAGCGGTAGAGAACTCGCCACCGGTGAGCTACCCCAACCCAAACCCCTTTGCTCCACGCACGCCTACACACACTTACGATCAACCAAAACCTCGCTTCTCGCCCTCTATCAAGATGGTGGGTGGCTTTATATTGGTCATCCTCATTGTAGTGGGGGCTATAGCGGCGTTCCTTGTGAGTCGGACACAACAGAACGAGGTTGCCAGCCAGACTGCTGCCGACTTTGACAACCAAGAGATTGCGCTGGCCGAAATCGACCAAGCAGGCGCCATCTCGGTAGATGGCAAGGCGCTGAGCGTCAACGGACAGCTGCGCGCCAATGGCTCACTTATAATGGCGCCGGCCGCAAAACCAACCGTCCCAACGACCGGCCAAATCTACTACGACCAAACCAGCAACCACCTGAGTTATTACAACGGCACCGAATTTGTGCAGCTCCAAACCAACCAGGACGCCAGCGGTACAACAGCGGGTGGGGCTGGCGGAACAACCGTCAACAACATCACTAACCTGTCAGTCGTAAACAACAATATTATCAGCGCCGACAATCCGGCCGGTGGCACCACAGGTAAGATCGCCAAGTTCACCAGCGGCCAAACCCTGGGCGATTCTATCCTGACCGACGACGGCACGTTCCTGACCATCGACGGCGGCATCAACATAACCGCCGCATCGTCCACTAGCGACCTCAGTCTTTGGCCCGAAAACCCAACGCCAACCAGCTTTGATACAACCGAAGTTGCCACACTAGAGCTCGGTGTTAAATTCCAAGTAGACGTCCCCGGTACCGTTAAATCGATACGATTCTACAAGGCAACCACCGAAAATACCGTCAACATCCCTGTAAGTCTCTGGACAACCGGCGGAACGCTCGTCGGCCAGACCACCGTGACCGCCAGTGGCAGCGGCTGGAAGACGGCCACCTTTGCGTCCCCACTCCCCGTCTCGCCAGATACGACATACGTTGCGTCGTACCACATCAACTCGGTCGGCGGCCAGCCCGTTGGCTACCCGTATGCCGCCCAATACTTCTCGAGTTCGGGCGTTGATAACGGGCCGCTCCATGGCTTAGCGAGCGGACTAGATGGAGGTAACGGCGTCTACAGATACACCGCTACACCGGCCGTCCCAAACCTGTCGTTCAACTCGACCAACTACTGGGTTGACGTTGTGTTTAGTGGCTCACAGTTCACGACTGACTCGCGCATCCGAATCAACGACGCGCAGATCTCATCCAGCGACCTGGCCAACGACAACAACCTCGCAAAGCGTGGCTCATCTCAAGTCTTCAGCGGCCACAATATCTTCCGCAATGCCAGCGACTCGGTCGACGTGTTCTCGATCCAAAAAGCCAACACTAATCAGCTGCTCACCGTCGATAGCACTAACGAGCGCATTTATATCGGCTCTGTTGGTGCCGCCAGCAGTGTCTTGCTTGTCCTGGCTAATCGCACCGCAACCGGTGACGGGCCAAACCCGACTGATGGCGCAATGTATTACCACGCCGTTGATGGCGTATTCCGCTGTTACGCGAATAACGCCTGGAATAACTGTGGCGAAATCAACCCAAGCCGCACATTCTCGCAGTACGAAGAATTTATGGGCGGCCAAACAACCGCGCTCACAGGCGCCGGCATCGGCAGCTTGGGCTGGGCTGTAGCGGCCATTGGCGCTAACGGCAGCGTCGACTTTAACCCCACAACTCCGACACCCATCGCCGACCGACCGGGCGTCTTGGCGCTCACCACGCCAGCCAGCGCCAACCAAGGCTCAACACTTATGCTCGCCAACTCCACAGGGCCATCCATGATAATCCGCAAAACCAACATGGTCAGAACGGCAGTTGCCGTTGGAGCAACCACTGGCCAGGTTCTGCGCGTCGGCCTTCACTCGCAGACAACAGCAACGACGCAACCTGTATCTGGCGTGTGGTGGGAGGCAGACCCAGCCGCCAACGCCAACTGGCGCTACTGCTACGGCAACGGGACAACCGCGACATGCACCAACACAACGGTTGCCATCGCGGCCAATACTTGGGTTCGCCTGTCGATCTTGGTCAACGAGACTGGCGCCGGAACATCAAGTGTCACATTCGCCATCAACAACGCAAACCCCGTGACGGTATCGAGCGTAACCGTCGACACCACCAATCGGGTATCGCCAGCCCTCAGCTGCTACGGCACTGACGGCGCAGCCAAAAATTGCTACTGGGATTACTACCAGTTCACAGGCAATACCAGCGCCTCCAGATAAAATCTCTTAGTTACCTAATCTTGCTATTGCAAAGCATAAGCGATATATTGGTCGTGAGAGAGTTTATAAAAGAAACAAAGACGTTTCAAAAAATCGGTGGACAACGGAACTCAAAATACTAGGGGTGTGCCAAGTGTTGGTAGTCGAAGCAATTCAGTTTCGACGCCTTTTGATGTCACGACTCCGCCACCTCCACCACCCGTTTCTACCCCAGTTGTTCCGCCCCCAACACCACCAAAATCACCCCCAGCCCAACCACCCGGCCTCAAACCCAAACGCCGTTTTGGACTTGGCAAGATTGTTCTGACCGCCCTCGCCCTCATCGTACTTATTGGTGGTGGCATTCTGACATTTCGACTCCTAAACCCAGATCCAAACAGCGTTAATTCGCAGCGAACCGAAGACGCCGCGACCGCATTTGATACGCTCGACATTCCGCTGGACGAAGTCGGTCTGGCCAGCCAAATACTCACAACCCGCACGCTGAACATTAACGGCCAACTTAAAGTCGATAAGTCGCTAATCCTCACCCCAAGCACGCGCCCTACGGCAGGCATTGCCGGCCAAATGTACTACGATAGCGGCACAAATCAGCTGGCCTACTACAACGGCACCGGCTATGTCGAGCTGGGGACCAACCCTCAGACCGTCACCAGTATCGGTGGCGCCAGCGGCACGCTCACACTCGGCGGAGGCCTAAGTCTCAATGGCAGCACGCTCAGCAACACCGGCGTCGTCAGCATCACATCTGCTAGCACAAACCTAACCGTCACTAACGACAACGGTAACGTCACAATCGCCAACACCCCAGGCGCGCCACAAGGCGTACAGAGCGTTGGCGGCACAAACGGCAAGATCGCCCTATTCAACGGCGGGCAGACCATCGGCGACTCGCTCCTCAGCCAAGCGGGCAATTTGCTCACAGCAGATGCGAACTTCCAGGTTAATGGCGCTATAGAGCTCCAGGCAGCCGACACCGTCACGCTTCGCTTGACCGACACCACGAGCGGCGTTGTCGGGCAGATTTACAACGACGGCAACCTGCACGTTAACGGCGGTCAGAACAACCTGTGGCTGGACGCAGGTGGCAGCGGTACGATCTTTATGAACGCCGCAAACGGCAACAAAGTCGCCATCGGCCAAGCAACCGACCCAACTTACCTGCTTGAGGTTAACGGCGACATCAACATCAGCGACGCAGGTGGCAGCCTGCGAATCGGCGGTACGGCCATCTGTACAATCAGCGGCTGTATATCCTCTGGCGGTGGCGGTGCAGGCGTAACCAGCCTGAACGGCATCGACGGCGCGCTCACCCTAGCCAACGCAACAGCGGCTGGCACGATCGTCACTATCGACGACGCAACAACGACCACAAAGGGTATCGCCAGTTACAACACTAACAACTTCACCGTCACCGCTGGCGCAGTCAATACCATCCAAAACATCGGCACAACAGCCGCACCGACATTCGGCCAATTGACGCTGACTTCATCGCAGGCAAGTGCTGCAATGCTAACCGTCAACAACACCAACGCCGGCGCCACTGGCAACTTGTTAGACTTGCGCCTCAACGGCACAAGCGAATTTGCCGTCAGTCCACTCGGCAACGTCACACTCAACGGCACAGTAAACGGCCAGACGATCTCTTCTGCGGCAAGCTTTACTGGCACGGTCGGCGTGAGCGGCAACATCAACACCAGCGCCACACTCTTCGCTAACGCCGTCAGCGTCACCACAAACGTTAACGCATCCGGCACCATTTCTGGCGGCGCACTCAGCGTCACCAACAACGCCGGAATTGGCGGCAGCCTGACCGTCACGGGCACGACAAGCACCAACACGATTACACCAACAGCTGCGCTGACAGTCGGCAGTACCAGCCAGTCGTTTACGCTGCAAGGTAGCGCAACCAGCACAATCACGGCAACCGGTGGCGGCTTTACAACAACCGTTGGCTTCACGGGCACCCCAACGGCAGCGGTAGCCTACAACTTTGACCGAGCATCAGCCGCGGGCACCTACCTGATTTGTACAACTGCTGGCAACTGTTCCGGCGTTGGCGGCGGCGTCACAACCGCGGGCGGTACAACAAACCGACTGGCCAAATTTACCGGCTCACAGGCAATCGGCAACTCAACACTCAGCGACGACGGCACAAACGTCATCACAACCGCCGATTTGATTGTCCAAGGCGGTGACACAACATTGGGTGTCGCCAACTCGCAAACCGGCTCGCTGAACTTTGCGCACAGCGGCTCAGCCTTCATCGGGACAATCTCGCAGTCACCGCTCACCGCCAGTCGCACATACCTCCTGCCAGACGCCAGCGGTACTGTCTGTTTGAGCAGCGGTAACTGTTCTGGCAGCGGCTCATCCAACACGCTCCAGGCTGCGTACGATGCCGGCAACACCGTCACAACAACCAACGCACGCAACCTGCTATTCACAATGAGCGACCTGGCAACCGACCCGAACTTCCTGGTTAACCTTGAGTGTGACACCAGCTGTAGCACAAACGGCCGCTTCGCCATCCAGGACGATGGCAGCGACGTCTTTAGCGTTTCGCCCGCAACAGGTGCGGCGCTCTTCCAGAACTCAGTCAACTCGACTGTCGCCTTCCAGATCAAAAACGCAGGCGGAACCAACAGCTTCCTGGTAGACAACGCCAACGGCGCATACTTGTTTGGCGAGGACACAGTGGGCAAGCACGTCCAGATTGACCTGACTAGCGCGGACGGCGTACTCGACATTGGTGCATCGGGCGGCAACCTACATCTTACCCTCAGCCAGCTAAGCAACGGTGCAGCCAAGATTAACACCGACAGCGACTTGATTGTCCAACGCGACACAAACTCAACATCTGCGTTCCAAGTCCAAAACGCCAATGGCACAACCTCGGTGCTCACCATCGACACCACTAATATCCTGACTCGCATTAGCGGCGCTGGCAGCGACTCAACACTCGTCTCTGGCACGGGTGCGGTTCAGATTGGCGCCGACAACGACTTCAACATGAGCTTCGACAATAACGAAATCATCGCCCGCAACAACGGCGGCGTATCAACACTCTTCCTTCAAAATGGCGGCGGCGGAGTCAACATCGGCGCAAGCAGCACCGTGATTCAAGTCACATCCAATGGCGACTCATTTACCGTCCTCAACGCAGGCAGCAACCGCGTTGTCAACGTCGACACAGCCGAGGGCGAGCTGGAGCTTGGCGCTGCCGCTGCCCTCAATGGAGCAATTCTTTTCCGCAACTCAACAAACGCCTTCACGACACTACTGCGCGCACCATCATCAACCGCACACAGGTCAATCAGCCTGCCAGACGCCGACGGCACAGTCTGCTTGCAAAGCAGTACAAGCTGTGGCTTCGCGCTCACCAGCGGCTCGGCAAACTACATCCAGAACCAGACCGCATCAGCACAAACCACATCCAACTTCTGGATCTCTGGCAACGGCCGTGCTGACACGGCGTTTTTGGCGCCATCGTACGACACCGGCACAGCTGTTGCCCTGGCCGTCGGCGGCACGACTGCTTCGTCGGTCAACCTTGGTCGTTCAGGCATCAACACAAACGTTGTTGGCAACCTCATTCAATCGACTGGCACATTCTCGCTGACAGGTAACAACACGTCGTCGATCTCGACCAGCACAAACTCTCTGACAATCACATCCGCCAGCACAGCAACGTGGTCAACAACAAGTGGCTCACTGACGCTCCAATCGACCAACGGTAGCAACAACATTGTCATCAACGGTGGCAGCAACACAATGACATTCAACACTGGCAGCTCGGGTACAATTACGCTTGGCAGCGCCAACACCAGCACCGTGAACCTTGGCGCCCAGACCAACAACACACGCACCGTTAACGTCGGTTACTCGGCCTCCACGCAAGCCCAAACCGTAAACATCGGCGCCACCGCCAGTACAAGTACAACAAACATCTACGGCGGGACCGGCGGCATCAACATGGCCAGCACGGGCGGCACGGCCATCAAGCAAAGTGGGCTCGTACCTGGGACTGTCAGCAACTCAGCAGCCAGCGCAACAGTTACTGGCGCCAGCACGACCTTCTTGTCGACCTTCCAGCAAGGCGATACGTTCACCATCACCAGTAGCGGCAACAGCTGTACGATTTCGCAAATCGCCAGCGACACGTCACTGACCTGTACCGCAACGCTCGCGGGCAGCTCGAGCGGCTCAACTTACAGCTACACCGCACAGTCTCGCCTGAGCGTGATCGACAACGGGCAAATTAAACTCGGTGGCAACTTGCTGGTGAGCAACCCAAGCGTCGCCGACCAATACAGTCTGCGCGTCAACCCAACAACCAGCGTCTTCACAATGTCCGCCAACACCGCCGGTAACACCAGCCAATATCGCGATGGCTCCGACAGCGGCAACAACAACCTCATTAGCGCATCCAAATACAACTCTGGAACGGGCGGCACCATTAACGCGCTGCGCGTCTTCTTCCCAAGCGTCGCCGGCTCACCAAACAACCAGGTCAAGGTCGCCGTGTACAGCGACTCGGCAGGCGCACCGGGCACGCTGCTTTCGAGCGCTAGCGCCCCAGCAACCGTCGCGACAGCCGGCGCCTGGACAACTGTGTCGCTCGGCAGCACCGTGACGCTCGCGCCTAACACCAACTACTGGTTCGGCTTCAACGTCAACAGCTCAAGCACTCAATACGCATACCAAAACGGCGCCGCAAGCACGGGCGCATATGTCGCAATGACGTTCACCAACAACTTCCCCGCCAGTTTCGGTACGCCAAGCTCAACATCTGCAATTCAGTACAGCATTTACGGCGCATACATCACTGTTACCGAATCATCCGGCACCCCAACCAACGGCATCTCACTCAATAACAACAACGAGCTGATCATCCAGTCACCATGGAACAGCGACAACGCTATCGATGTTCGTCGCAAGGATGGCCTGTCGATCTTCAACGTCAGCACTCTAGACGACTGGGTCGGCATGGAAACCTTGGCAGTAGGCGATGGATACGACAGCAACTACAAGGCGGTCATTGGTGGCGCAACAAAGATTTACCGCCATTCATCCACGGCGACGCACAACTTGCTCGAGCTCTACTCTGACGTTGGCGGCTCAGGCACGCAACAGCTCAAGGTAGAGGCCAACGGCAACCTCACGACCCTTGGTAAAGTCACCTCCGCAAGCTTTGGCGGCGCCGGCCTGACCGACTGTGACGCGACCAACAGTAAACTGCTGTGGGATTCAACGACCAGCCAATTCTCTTGTGGAACCGACCGTGCCTCACTCACCATCCGCAAACCATCGGACGAGTCAGTCACCAACAGCGCCGTGCTTCAAAACGACGACAACTTCTCGTTCAGCATTGGTGCCGGCGAAACATGGGCATTCCAAATCTACGCTGACGTCGACTCAACGGCTGCCGGCGACTTCAAGTCAAACCTGACTGCACCAGCCGGCTCGACATGTCGCTACTCGGTCAACAACCTCTACAACGTCCAGAACTACACTACCGGCCTCTGTAACGACTCCGGAATAACGCCTCACTCAGACGCCTTTGACAATGAATATCTCATCTACGGTACGGTCGTCACGGCCGGCACAGCAGGCACCGTCCAGTGGCAATGGTCACAGGGTACCGCCGACGCAACAGCAACCACTGTGCGTGCTGGCAGCCAGATGATCGCTTACAAGATCAGTGGCGCCGACCTTGCCGAGGCGTACTACACCAACGACAACAGCATCGCCCCGGGCGACATCGTATCGCTCGACACTAACTCGGCAGCCGGCGTTGTTAAGTCGGCCAAGGCTTACGACACAAAGGCAATCGGCGTCGTCTCGACCCAACCAGGCCAAGTACTCGCC
>DATEFF010000120.1:0-19830 GCA_035280785.1 Saccharimonadales bacterium (SeqCode) | reverse complement strand
GAAGGTCAGGTTGCCGTTGAAGGGCCGCCCTCCGACCACTCCTTGAGACGCCACCGAGACCGGCCCCCGTGCGGCCATGCGTTGCAGTGTGGTCAGCAGGGCGTCGGCGTTTGTGGGCGTTACTTGGGAAAATCCACTCTTCATCTCACTGCTCCTTGCGGTAGTAGTTCGGACTTGCGAGATCATACCATATAAGAGCTGGAAATCACCAGTGTAATCTGTTACAATACTCCTGTTCCAAGCTATGGCACCGTAGCTCAGCTGGTTAGAGCGGAGGACTCATAAGCCTCAGGTCACAGGTTCAAGCCCTGTCGGTGCTACCATGAAAAGACGATCACCCTTTCGGTGGTCGTTTTTTCATTGTATAGTATGCATAGTTTCGCCACTTCACATCCCTTCGACTACTAGGAGATGCCCATGCAATTGGGCACTGGGTATTGGCTGTGGGCCGGCATCGCGATGCTGGCGTTTGGCTCTGGGCTGTTCCTGTGGAACGCGCTCCGGGCGACGGTCACGCCATTTGGTCGACGTATCAACCACCTCACCTGGGTGCTGCTGGCGCTGTACCCCATGGGCGTTGGCTTCAAGTCGGCGGTCATTGGGCCGGAGTTCCTGCGGTTCCACCTGTCGGACATCGGCTTCCCGGTGTTTGTGGGTTTCACGCTGTACCATCACTTTCGGTCGGGCTTCGAGAAGAACAACGACCGGCTCGGCAAAGATCTGCTGGCCGACACAGCCCAGGCGTTGCGCCATCGCAGGGTGACGTTGGTTATCGGGCTGCTGTTGAGCTACGGCTACGAGGTCTTCACTGGCCTGCTGTACAGCCCCCGCCCCGACCTGGAGCCTTGGCTGGTTGGCGCGTTCGACTGGTGGGACATCGCTAACTACACTCTCGGCGCCGCGCTGTGCTACACGCTACTGCGCATGTGGGGTCAGAGAGTCTCCGTGGTCCAGACCGAGCAGGCGGTGGCTGACGCTGCTGCCGAGGAGGAACGCCGCAAGCAACGACGCGAGGAGCGTCAGCGGCGTCAGCCAAAGCGACGTGGTCGGAAGGGCAGAAGGAGGTGAACACAGGGCGTCCATTGCGGCGCCCTTGTTCATTTGCAAAACAAAAAACACCCGATGGGTGCTTCAGAGGTGGGTGCTCATTCGCCGCGAGCCCCCGAGCTAGTGTCAGGGGGCTCGCGACCGCGAGAGGTACGTGGTTTGCTCAGACCGGCAGGTGCATGTCCTGAGTGGCCAGTTCGTTCCACGTGATCGGCAGGCCACCCATGGCGCCGTCGCGCGGCTGTGCGGGGTCGGTGCCGGTGTAGATGACGTGCTCGGTCAGGTGCGTGGCCACGTAGTCGACAGCCGTCTTTTCGATGGGGTTGCCGTCGTTGTCGCCGATGAACGCGTCCCAGCCCCGCACCGTGCTGGCATCGCCGCCGCGGTTGTCGTTGTACATCGTCTGGTAGTACGTGACGTTGTTGCCGAACGCCACGGTGACGTCCCACACGAAGAACGTGGTGGACGAACCGGGCTGGTCCGCGTTTGGCCGGGTGACCTTGCGCGGTTCGGCGGAAACGCGAACCTTGACGTCGCCATAGGTCTTCACGACCGGCCGCCGGAACCCGCCTGATGTGGTCTGACCCTTGAACTCAATGTCCGCCCACACGTTGGTGTAGGGCAGGAGTTTGGTCGGGTCGGTCACGCCCTTGTTGGCGGGGTGGTCGAAGTGCACGCCGTACTTGGCCCGAGCTGTCGCGATGCGTTTGGCCTGGGCCTCGTGCTGCGGGTCCGGGGTGGAAGCTTGGCGCGTTTCGGCCTGAGTGGCGGGTGACTGTGCAGCGGTCGGCGTGTTGGTGTCGGCGAAGTTGATGCCGACAGGAATCGCTACCGCCAGAGCGGCAACGACGCCCAACGCAGCCAGACTCGTCCGCGTGAGTCGCATAGTGGTGTCCTCTCGTCGCTAGGCAGCCCACTGAGGGCTCGCTAGATAAAGTGTATTATATAATAAAGTACATTTAAGTCAATTATCGGGGCGCACAATAAAGCGGCCCTGAAGAGTAAATAAAGAGGGCCGCTGTGAGCTCATTATGCGGATGGCTTGTCCTGCGGCTCGAGTAAAAATTTCGCAGCATTTGACGCAACAGGGGTCGTCGGCTATGATTGTGGCGTCATAGCGTTACGTGAGGGGAGAGTCCAGTGATTGGACCATGGCGGCGTAGGCCGCGCGAAGTGCGACTGGCTACGGATGACCGAACGGAGTTCCGCGAGACGGACGGCTCCGTGGACCTGACGACCACGATGCTGGAAGCTGCCCGTGACAAGGCTGCCGAGCTGGCACCGGGCGCGGAGTTCACGGTGGAGGTTCCGCGTGGCCACTCCAGCGTTCACTACGGCGAGCTGGGCCTCGGCCTGATGACGCGCGCCGACGGGTACGGCGTGCAGTTCGTCTCCCAGCTCGACAACACCGTCACCTTCCGCAAGACCTGACCCGCGCCTTGGTGGCGCCCGCGAGAGTAGCGGGCGCCACCGGGTGTATACTTGTGGCTATGCAAGAACAGTATTTATTTCAATTCTGTCAAAAACTCGTCGTGTTTTCGGCGGACAAACAATCGGTATTATTTGCTCGTCGCAAGGGCGAGGCGGACTTTGATGAGTATTGGTCGTTGATAGGCGGCAAGCTCGAAACCACTGACGGCGGAATCGTCGAAGGCATCCGCCGCGAGAAAGACGAGGAAGTCGGCGCGGACTTTCGCATGCGCGTTGCGCCAATGTTCAGCTGCTACAACGTGCATTACCAGAAAAAGAATGGCACACATATGATATTGCCTCACTATGTCGCCGTGCATGATGGCGGCGAAGTGGCGCTTAATAGCGATGAATATTCAGAGTACAAGTGGGTCGCGTTGGATGAACTTGCGAACTTTGGCCCCAAGGTAGATAACACCGCCGACGTCGTGAAGAACGCTCAGCGACTTTTGCCGATACTCGGCGAAGATGATTTCGTAGCTGTGTAGTAGTGGGCACGGACACCGCTCACGCCACCCCGGGCAGTTCGTGCTGGGGCGTGAGCGGGTCCTTTTTGTGTGCTAGCCCGCTGGGGTGGCTAGCTCTGGGCGGCCGAGCCCTTCAGGAGTGCGCGAGCCGCAGCGAAGTACGCCAGGCGGATGTGGCCCAGCGCCGCGCCGGCGTCGCGGAGTTCCTGAGTAGAGAACAGGCCCATCTGGGCCATGCTCGGCAGCGAGGGGTTGCGACCGCTGGACAGTTGGTTCCAGGCACGGATGTCCGGGCAGAGAACCTGGTCGACGTCTCCGCCGAAGTGCGTGCGCGCTTCGATGCGGATGTACGTCTCGACCATCTCCAGCTTGTCGTTGGTGGTGTGTCGCTTGCCGCGGTCCGCTCGCGCGACCTTTTCGGCCGAGGCGCTGCGGGCACTGTTGCGGTGCGGCCTACCGGTGTAGCCAGCCATGAGCTTCTCCTTGGATTGCTTGGGGATGAGAAAAGCGACTAGAACTGGTCTATTCTACCGCACATTGCCTGCCTGGCAAAATGAATTTATGAGAGCTGGTAAAAGATAGCGTTTTCGGTGCGGGGCTGATTGTACATGGCCATTGCTGGCTCGCCGGCCAGGGCAACTTTGAGCATGCGGCCGCATCCGTTGTGGGCGACGATGAGTATGCTTTGCTCGGGGCGTTCGTGGAGTTGATTCAAGACGCTTCGGACTCGGGTGAGTAAGTCGTCAATTGGCTCGACGCCAGGGACGTTCTCGGCGTCTTCGTAGTTGCCGTTGTGGTGAGGTGCTTCGGTGTAATCCTTGCCCTCGACGTCGCCAAGGTTACGTTCGCGCAGGTCATCGATGACCAATATATTGTCGGCGGGGTAGCCGATTTGCTTGGCGATAATGTGTGCGGTTTGCAGCGCGCGACTCATTGGTGAACTAACAATGAGGTCGAATTTGAGGTAACGCTTGGCCGTGTCGCCGGCGTATTCGGCTTGGGCGACGCCGATGGGGGAGAGGGGAGAGTCGTGCGAGCCAGCCACGATGTGTTGGGCATTGGCCTCGCTTTGACCGTGGCGAAGAAGGTATAGGTGCTGCATAGTACCTCAAGTATATCACTTGTGCGGTTTGTCGTTTTACGGTGTAATAACAGATGTGATCTCTGTTACTATGCAACCTGGCTTATATATTGCCGCCGTGTCCGGTGGAGTGGACTCGATGGTTATGTTAGACGTGGTTCGGCAAATTCCAGGGGTAGAGTTGGTTGTGGCGCATGTTGACCACGGAGTACGGACTGATTCGGCAGAAGATGCAAAGCTTGTTGAGAAATTTGTAATGTCGCACAATCTAAAATACGAAGTAACCACGTTGGGTCTTGGTCCAGATGTGAGTGAAGAAGAAGCGCGCAATAAACGGTATGATGTTTTGCGACATCTTAGCAAAAAATACAACGCTCGAGCCATTCTGACTGCACATCATAAGGATGACATTATCGAAACTGCGATTATTAATATGATCCGTGGAACAGGCTGGAGGGGGCTGAGCTCCCTGCGCTCGACTGGCGACATTATTCGGCCGTTTTTGAGCTTCACAAAAGCTGAATTGGCGCAGTATGCAGAGGAGCATAATGTGCCATGGCGCCACGACAGTACAAATAACGATCTAAGATACTTGAGGAACCGCGTGCGCCTGGAGCTTTTGCCAAACGAGTCAGCTGAATTCAAGGAAAAGCTCTATCAATATATTGTGCGACAAAACGAATTGACAGAGCTGATTGATGATGAGGCTATGAATTGGCTGACGGATAATAAGTTACTCGACTCCCCTGTTGCTTCACTCCCCCGCTACGAGCTTATTATGATGCCACGAAATGTCGCACATGAGCTGTTGCAAACAGTTTTACGACAAAAAGTCGGGAAGTCGATTACGCGACCACTGGCCGACCGTGCGTTGCTATTTGTGAATGTCGCAAAACCACACAAGACATTCCCGATTGACGCCAAGTGGCAGTTGCGTGCCCTCCCCCGTGAGGTAATTGTCGAGGAGCGGCCCCTCGTGGTAAGCTAAGGTAATGCCGGGGTCCCCTAGGACCAACTATTAATCAAAGGATGACGCATTTTGAAACCGAAACAACCAAGTAAGTTCATGCGCAACACTGTTTTTTGGGCGATGCTTATCGTACTTGCCCTGGTGTTGTGGGCGGTCTACACGCCACAGCAAAATTTGAAAGACGTCCCACTCAGTGACGTTATTCGCCAAGCTAACAACGGCGAAATTGCCAAGATTGAAATTTCTGGCAACGAACTGCTGGTTACGCCAATGAGCGAGCAAGACAAGGGCAAGCCTTCGCAGCGTGCCTATAAAGAAGATGGAAGCAGTATCTACGACCAAGGTCTGAGCCACGACACAAAGGCGCAGATTGACGTGAAGAAGCCGAGTGATACAGGCGCAACCCTGTGGAATTTGGCGAGTATTTTCCTGCCTGTTCTGCTGTTCGGTGCGTTCTTCCTGTTTATGTTCCGCCAAGCGCAAGGCCAGAACAACCAGGCCATGGGCTTTGGTAAGTCAAAGGCTCGCCTGTACGGTAACGAAAAAGACAAGATTATCTTTAAGGACGTTGCCGGTAACGAAGAAGCCAAGGAAGACTTGGTTGAGGTTGTCGACTTCCTGAAGAATCCTAAGAAGTTCCTCGAAGTTGGCGCCAAGATTCCTAAGGGTGTTCTGCTGGTGGGCCCTCCGGGTACTGGTAAGACCATGCTTGCTCGCGCTGTTGCTGGCGAAGCTGGTGTCCCATTCTTTAGCATCTCCGGTTCTGAATTCGTTGAAATGTTCGTTGGTGTTGGTGCATCTCGCGTCCGCGACTTGTTTGCCAAGGCCAAGAAGAACGCTCCATGCATCATCTTTATCGACGAGATCGACGCTGTCGGTCGCCGTCGTGGCAGTGGTATGGGTGGTGGCCACGACGAACGCGAACAAACTCTGAACCAGATTTTGGTTGAGATGGACGGTTTTGATAGCGGTACAAACGTTATCGTTCTGGCGGCAACCAACCGTGCTGACGTTCTTGACCCAGCGCTTCTACGCCCAGGTCGCTTTGACCGCCGCGTAAACATTACGCTGCCAGAGCGCAAAGAGCGCGAAGCTATCCTGAAAGTTCACTTTGCCAAGAAGCCTATCGACCCAAGTGTTAACATCGGCGCGTTGTCTGCTAAGACCGCCGGTAGTTCAGGCGCTGACCTGGCTAACATCACCAACGAAGCGGCGATCATCGCTGCTCGCCATAACCGCAAGCACATCACCAACCGCGACGTTACCGAAGCCTTCGAAAAGGTCGCCATCGGTCCAGAGCGCAAAGCCCGTGTGATGACCGAGCGCGAGAAGGAACTAACTGCATACCACGAAGCTGGTCACGCAATTGTTGGGCACGTTTTGCCTCACTCCGACCCAGTTCACAAGGTGACAATTATCCCTCGTGGCGGTACCGGCGGCGTGACATGGTTCTTGCCTCCTGAAGACCGTGTGTACACTTCTATCCTCGAATTCAAGGACGTCCTGGCCCGCGCGCTTGGTGGCCGCATCGCCGAAAAAGTGAAGTATGGCTCCGAGAACGTAACTACTGGCGCTGGCAGTGACCTACGCAAGGCGACCGAGATTGCCCGCGACATGGTCATCGAGCAGGGTATGGGTAAGAGCCTTCGCGACCAAGTTTTCCACGAGAACGACGGCGGAATGATGCTCGACCGAATGGTCCGCGACCGTCCGTACTCCGAGGAAACCGCTAAGCTGATCGACCAAGAAGTTCAATCGCTCGTCCGCGAAGCTGCTCACCGCGCTGAGGCTGTCATTAAGGCAAACCCAGACGCGATCGACAAGCTGGCAAAAGCATTGCTCGACAAGGAAACACTTGAGGGTGATGAGGTAGTTAAGCTGTTGGCAGATGCTAAGCTTCCAAAAGAAGTTGTGCTGAAATAGCGCTAAGCAAGAAACTTCACAGAAAGCCGCTGACGGTTCGCCCGAAGCGGCTTTTCTAATCTGTTGCAACCGATTATAATGACACCAGCATGGTTAATAAGTTTCTAGAGCGCGCCAATGTGCGCATGGGTATTGGACTCGCAGCAGTCCTATTAGCAAGCTCTACTTTGATTGCCAACATCCTTGGGCTGTACCGAGAGAAGCTCCTGCTGAGCTACTATTACGACACCTATCCGACCGCAATCGACGCCTACAAAGTCGCCTTTACCATCCCTGACTTCATGTTCTTCATCCTTGTGAGTGGTGCACTGAGCGTGACATTCATCCCGGTCTTCAACGAACGATTGAGCAAGGGGAACAAGAAGTCAGCGTGGGAGTTGAGCACGAGCTTGATGAACTTGATGGCGATTGTGACGTTCATCGCCAGCCTTCTCATTATTGTATTTGCGGAGCCGCTCGTGAAATACGTTGTGGCGCCTGGCCTGGACGAAAGCACAAGTAACCTTGCCGTCTCGATGATGCGCGTGATTGCGGTTAACCCATTCCTATTCTCGATCAGTAGTGTGCTGGCCAGCATGCAGCAGGCGGTGGGGCGGTTCTTCTTCTTTGCGCTGGCGCCGTCGATGTACAGCGTTGGTATTATTATCGGTATTTTGTTCCTGACAAATGGCGTGACGATTGGCGACTGGCGCGTGTTTGAGGGCGGTATCATGGGTGTTGCCGTTGGTGTTGTGCTGGGTTCGATCTTCCAGCTGCTGGTCAGTAGTATTGGTATGCACGGCATGAACTTTGTGTATCAGTTCAAGATTTACTGGAAGAACCACGGGCTCAAGCAGGTTTTGAAACTTCTGCCTGCTCGCTCCTTCGACCAGGGCATCGACTACTTTAACAACCTCGTCGAGATTAACCTGGCATCGCGACTGCGTGAAGGCACAATTACCGCGTATCAGGTTGCGCAAACGCTACACATGGTACCTGTCACGCTGATTGGCGTGGCCATTTCGACCGCGGCCTTCCCGACCATGACCGAACGTTTGGCGCACGGCCAGACAGCGCAGTTTAAGAAAGAACTGCAATCGGTCCTGCGCATTATTATTTGGCTGGCGCTGCCGGCGGCGGTTATCGCTTTCCTGGGCCGAGGATATATTGTGAGCTTTGTGAAGGTTGGTGGTGACGCGACAATAGCCGATATCCTTGGGCTGCTATCTATCGCTATCCTCTTCCGCTCGATTTACCACATTGCATCGCGCAGTTTTTATGCCCAGCAAGACACGCGCACGCCGCTATATATTTCTATTGCAGCAATTGGTCTGAACATTGGTTTGGCCGTGTGGTTCGTGATGGGATTGAACGTTGGCGTCCTTGGTTTGGCGGCGGCGCAGTCAATTGTGGCGTTTGTTGAGGTTTGCATTCTGTTCTCGATAATGTCGCGAAGGATGAAAGGCCTCTTTGATGTTGACTTTGTTAATGGTATATTACGTATGATATCTGCAACAGGTCTGATGTTTGTAATTACGTACGTGACGGTAAAGACATTTGACCTGAGCGCTACAGATACGCGCTTCTTTGCGCTGATTCCTAAGTTTGCGATTATCGTTGTGGTAGGCCTTGGCACCTACCTTATTATCA
The DNA here is from genome assembly GCA_035280785.1 of Saccharimonadales bacterium (SeqCode). Classification (GTDB taxonomy): domain Bacteria; phylum Patescibacteriota; class Saccharimonadia; order Saccharimonadales; family EFPC-124; genus DATEFF01. The sequence goes on along the minus strand of DATEFF010000120.1, from coordinate 11,243 downwards.
GCCGCATCTTCCGCCTGGAAGAGGCTAACCCTGTGATCGAAAAGATCAACAAGCTTTTGTTCCGCCAGACAAAGCCGATGCAATAAACTATTTATGACTCCACAAGACCACATTCGAAACTTCTGTATTATTGCTCATATTGACCACGGCAAGAGTACTCTTGCTGACCGTCTTTTGGAATTGACCGGCACTGTCGACAAGCGCGACATGAAGGCGCAGCTGCTGGACAGCATGGACCTAGAGCGCGAAAAGGGAATTACAATCAAGTTGCAGCCGGTCCGCATGAACTACCAGGGTCACCAGCTGAATCTTATCGACACGCCTGGCCACGTTGACTTTAGCTACGAAGTCTCGCGTAGTCTTGCTGCTTGTGAGGGCGCGTTGCTTGTTGTGGACGCCAGCCAGGGCATTCAGGCGCAGACACTGGCCAACGTGTACTTGGCGATTGCTGCCGACCTTACGATTATCCCGGTCCTCAACAAGATTGACCTACCAGCCGCAGATGTCGAGCGGGTGAGCGAAGAAGTTATTAACCTGCTTGGCTGCAAAAAAGAAGACATTTTGATGGTCAGCGCCAAAACCGGCATTGGTGTCGAGACGGTTCTGGACGCAGTTGTCGAGCGCGTGCCTGCGCCACGTGGCAAAGTCGACGAGCCAACCCGGGCGTTGATTTTTGACTCAGTCTACGATGATTACCGCGGCGTGATTCTGTATGTGCGAACAATGGATGGGGAGATTCCGAAGGGCGCCGAGATCAGCACAATGGCTGCTGGCAGCCGCGGCTTGGCGATCGAGACAGGTACGCTCACGCCAAAGCCAGTCCCAACGCCTGGTCTTCGAACGGGCGAAATTGGCTATATTGTTACCAACCTGAAGTCGGTAGCAGAGGCACGCGTGGGCGACACGGTGACACTTACGAAAGCTCCGGCAACTCAGGCACTGGCTGGTTACTTAGAGGTAAAGCCGTTTGTGTACGCTGGTGTTTTCCCAGGTTCAGCCGATGATTACGCCACACTCAAAGACGCGCTAGAGAAGTTGCAGCTCAATGACGCCGCTCTTCAGTATGCGCCAGAGAATTCGCAGGTATTGGGCTTTGGGTTCCGTATAGGATTCTTGGGGCTGCTACACATGGAGATTGTGAAGGAGCGACTGGAGAGGTCGCACAATATTGATCTGATTGTTACGAACCCGAGTACGGATTATCAGGTCGTACTGCTTAACGGCGAGGAGCACACCATCCGTGCCGCAAGCGAACTCCCCGACCCTGCCAACATTCGTGCAATTCGTGAGCCGTGGATTACGGGTGAGATTGTTGTGCCGCAGCAATATATTGGCGGTGTAATAACGTTAATCTCGAGCAACCGCGGTGTGCACAAAAACATCAGCTACCTCGACAGTAAGCTCGCAGTCATTACGTTCGAAGCGCCGCTCGCCAACATGTTGACCGACTTTTACGACCAGCTAAAGAGCACAACAAGCGGCTACGGATCATTCAATTACGAACTCGATAATTACCGCGAGGAAGACCTCGTGCGCGTAGACATTCTGGTCGCAGGCGAAAAGATGGATAGCCTGAGCATCATGGCGCACCGCACTGAGTCGATGAGTCTCGGTCGTGAATTTGTAGCTAAGCTCAAGGAAGTTATTCCACGCCAGTTGTTCGAAGTCCGCTTGCAAGCGGCAATCAACAACCGCGTAATTGCCTCTGAGAGCGTCAAGGCGATGGGTAAGAACGTAACCGGCCATCTGTACGGTGGTGACGTTTCGCGTAAGAAGAAATTGTGGGCTAAGCAGAAGGAAGGCAAGAAACGCCTCAAGAAGTTTGGCAAAGTTGAGATCCCCAACGAAGCCTTTATGGCCCTGCTGAAGAAGTAGCCGTTCGACAAACGCCTCCAATTTTCTTACGATTGGAGTATGCAAGAAAACCAGCCTCAACAGAACAAGCGACGAATCCCGAATGTATTTATTGTGATAGTTATTGCAGTCGTGATGGCTGTTGTTGGTATTGGTGTGGGTTTGCTGCTTGCGAGTAAGGGCGCGAGCCAGGATCAAGCCAAGCAAAATCCCGGATTCACGACGGCAGTAACGCAGCTCCCTGCCGGCTACACCATTGACCCTAACTCGGCCGACAGACAGGATGGCGCGTTGGCATACGTGGCCAAGAATCCCAGCGGCAGTTTGATTGTGATAAGCGAGCAAGAGCGTCCGACCGACGCCAAGATCACTAAGTTTGTAGCCGACAACATGACCGCAACCAAAACACTGAGCGGTACGACGCATCCAAGTGTCATTGGTAGCTCAACAACTGGTGGCAGGTTCCTCAGCATCACGCTCCCACAAAAGTGGATTATGGTAAGTTCGAGCAGCGCAACCGAAGCCGAACTGACGTATATCGCCCAAAACTTGCGTTAGCCCTATCGTGCTTGAACTTGGATGAGCCCGAAGAGTGGGTCTGCCGTGGCATTGCCGTTGATGCCAACGATGCGCAAGTAGACATCTCCCTTGGCACCAGACGCGATATTGCTCCAGCTGCTCGTGTGGAGGCCGGTTGTGCTGATGTTCTGACCGAGTCCTGTGTTGCCGTTGTCGAGGTAGTTCCAGGTTGATTGGTCGGTTGAGTACTGGATACGGATTTCGGCGCTGGCCGAGCCGGCTACGGTGTTGGAGACCTGGAATCGAACCTGTGATGCATCGGTAAGGTCATACAACAACCGTGAGACAGGTACTGATACATCAGTCGGCGTAAAGATTTCGGTGAGGCCTGCTGGCATGTTTGTCCACTGCGCGGATGCGCCGTTACCGTTACCGCCGTACAGCGTGAGGTTGGCGTTGAAGCCAAGACAGTTCTTCCAAGCGCCGTTTTCGTAGCAGCGGAACTTGCCGCTGTTACTGTTGTAGTACAGGCCGCCCGCAACGCCAGTTGGGTCGCCTGCGTTTGTCTTGTTGCCGAGTACTAGCAGCGTACCAGTTGTGTCCCCAGCTGTTGGCCCAACGTAGACGCGCGAGTTGGTCGTGTCGACGCTGAGTTGCGCGACGTCGCTGGCATTCTGGACGACAAATCCGCTCGTTGAGTTGGTCGTTGTCTTGGCTGATACGGTACCCGTGCTGGTGACCTGGAACAGTTGTGTTGTGCCGTTGGCGACGGTCAGTGGTTGGCTTGGGAAGATGTTGCCGATTGTTAGGTTGTTGTCGTTGATCTTTAGGCCGTTTGTGCCGGCGGTCTCGATGCGAAAGTAGTCGTTGGCGCTATCCCATTGCAGGAAGCCGTTTTGGCCGGCTGATGTGCTGTCGCCAAGGATCAAGCGAGGGTTGTTGCCGCTGTTATAGATGGCTGCGTCGCCACCTTGGACTTCAAACTTCGAGAATGATGACGTGCCACCGATGCCGACGCGGCCATTGGTCGTGTCGACGTTGAAGATCGTTGATGAGCCCGCGGCGTTTTTAACGGTCAGCGCGTTGACTGAGTCGGTTGAGTTCTGGAGCTGGGCTGCGCCAATGCTGCTGACGTTGAAGACGTTTGTGCCGCTACTGTTTTTGACCGCCAGGATGTCGCCGCCCGCGGTGCTGCCTTGGAAGCTACCGCCGGAGTTCACCGTTAGTGTGCCGCCGATGCTCATGTTGCGCGTGAACGCAGCATCGCCCTGGACTTGCATTGTGCCAACGATGACCGAGTTGCCTGCCGTCAGCGTGCCGCCGCTCCCACCTTCCGACAGGTTCTCGCCACCGTAGTTAACCAGGTCGAGGTTGCCACCAACCTTAACGCGGGAGGTGCTGGCGTGGTAAACGGTGTTGCGGACTGTGCCGCCCCCATCAGTCGAGCTACTACCACCAAGGACGTAGAAGTAACCGTTGGCCATTGCGCCCGCAGCCTCACCCATGTTGACCGGGAAGGCTGTCAGGCTGACCGCTGTGCCAACGCTGCCGTCGCCATTGAGTGGGAAGGCGGTGACGCGAGTGCCGTTGTCGCCACCGACGATGTAGAGGTAGCCGTTTGCGACATATGTCTGCCAGTTTTCGTCGCCACCGCCAGGCACGACGCCGGTTTGGTTGGTCCAGCTGCTCATGGTACCGTCGTTGTTAACCTTTGCGCGACGGACGTAGTCGGTGCCTGCTGTGCCATCGTAACCACCGACAACGTAGGCGTAACCGTTGGCGATTGTTGCACCGTTAATGCCAGCCAGGCCGGTACTGAATGAAGTTGTGGCCGTCCAGGTCGTACCGAGCGTGCCGTCTGCGTTTATCTTGTTGTAGTAGACCGAGCCTTGGGCCGAAATAGCGCTGTTGTAGCCACCCATGACGTACATGTAGCCGTTGTAGGCGACGGTTCCGTGAGCGAATCGAGCGACGGTGCCACTCGTAAGCGCTGTTGTCGTATTCCAGCTGCCGAGCGTTCCGTCACTGTTAATCTTGGCGTAGTAGGATGTAGCGACGGTAGCGTTGCTGTTGTCGCGACCACCAATGACGTAGATGTAACCGTTGGCTACAACTGGCTGGAATTGGCGGAGGCCTGTTGGCAACGAGGTCGTGCTGGCCCATGTGCCGACTGTGCCATCGGCGTTGAGCTTTGCGTATCCAACGGTTGCGATTGTTGTGGCCGTACCATCGACACCACCAAGGTGGTAGATGTAACCGTTAGCCGTGACCGATCCACCGCGGACGCGAGTTGTGTTGGCGCCGACAGACATTGCCGTTGTTGTTGTCCAGGTTGTGAGCGTTGGGCTGTTGTTGCCTAGCAGTGAGATGTGGCTGTTGGTTGAGTCGATGTTGACCAGCGCGCTACCGGCAGCATTCTGGAATTGGTAGGCGGCAGTGCTGTCTGTGAGGACTTTCTCGGTAATGACACCGCCAGCGATGCTGTTGATGTTGCCGCTGCCGCTGGTGATCAGGTTAATGTACCCGCCGGAACCAGTTGTGATGTTCACGGCCGTCGAGTTGGTGCCACCCTGAATGGTTGTGGATGATGTGCCGCCGTTCGAACCTAACGTGATTGTCTGTGCCTGGCTGGTGCCTGCGTCGCCAATGTGAATTGTGCGCGCGATGTTGCTGCCGGCGCCAATATTGATGGTCGTGCTGTTTTGGTTGCCCAAGCTGACCGTGCCCGCGCCGCCGGTTTGGAGTGCGAGCGTGCTTGTTGTCGCCGCCTGAATCGTCAGGTTGCCGCTGCTGGTTGACCATGTCGACGCACCGCCCGCGGTGACGGTGATTGAGCCGTTGCTTGTGATGGAACCGCTTGTGTTACTGGCCAGCGAGTATGTGCTGCCGCCGGTGATTGCAAAGTTACCACCTGAGCTGACACTGAGGTATTTAGTGCTGCCATCGTTCTTGAGGACGTTAATGACATCTGCCGTACCACTTGCAGCTTGCTCAAAGACGGCAGTAGGGACGCTAGTATCTGAGCCCTGGATGAACATGTTAGCAGCTTGAACGGTTGTCTGGTTGTGGATGTAGAAGCCAGATCCGCTCTTTGCGGTACAGCCAACGGTGCCGGTTGCATCACAGACCACAGTGCCATTGATGCGGAGTGCAGTCGTGGAGTTGATGTCGCCTGTGACGTCTAATGTGTATGTTGGTGAGGCATTGAGCACACCAACACGGCCGTCGCTGGCGCTGAAGGACTTAAATGTTGCGACGTTGAGGGCGCTGCCGCTTGTCGTCTGGAGGGCGATTGCGTCGCTGGTTGTTTTGAGGAGCGCTATGCTGTTGCTGCCGTCCCACGACAGGCCCATAATGTTGTTTTCGTTCGGGCTCAGGACGGCCATCGTTGGCTGGTGCGCGCCAGCTCGTGCATCGAACAGTGATATCGCACGAGTCGAGCTGTCTGCCGTAGAAGGTAGGCCCATCGCTATGAGCTGACCAAAGTTAGCAGGGTTGTAGTTGGCAATGTTGATGCGAGTGTTAACGCTTGCTCCAAGAGGGGTCGTATATGTGTCCGAGTTTGTGTCGCTGCCGGTTAGCCGAATTGAACCAAGGATATGCAAACCCTGATTTGTGAGCGTAGGCAAGTTGTTGCTGCCCAGATTAATGCCGACCCGGCTGTTGACGGTGTCGACGGTGAATGCGTTGTTGTCTAACGATGTTTTGATGTTGAATGCCGTGGTGCTGTCGGTCGGTGTTTTGACACGCAGGGCAGCGTTGGCTGTGACGCTGCTGGCGCTAACAGCGAGGTAGTTAACGGTTGCGCCGTTGTCTTGGACTTCAAAGAGGTTAGCGCCAATCGGCGTCGCGTTGTCTCGGATAGTGATGGCGCCGTTGGTTCCGTTGAGCACGAATTCTGGGTTGGTTGAAGCGTTGTAGGCCGCCTGGAGGGTTGAGCCCCCGGCAGTCAGACAGTTAGCCCAGGCGCCAGCTTCGTAGCAGCGGAACTTGCCGGCGTTGCTGTTATAGTACATGCCGCCGTTGATACCAGTTGGGTCGCCTGCGCCAGTCTTGGTGTCCAGTACCAGTAACGCACCAACGTTATCGGCTGCGTAGCCAACGCGTACGGCGCTGCCGTCGCCCTCTGCCTGGAGGATTTGATGGCTGGCTGAGTCCGTGATAAGCAGGCCGCCAAAGCTGTTGCGGGCCTGGACGGTTAGCTGGCCGTTCTGTGTGAATTCGCCAACCTGCGTGCCGTCGATGTAAAAACGGTGGCCAACGCGGGCGTTGAATTTAATGACGTCTGAGTCGCCCGTGTCCTCGCCGATGGTGATCTGGCCGTCACTACCAAACTGTAATTGTCCGCCACTACCGTTTGTGCCACTGCCCTGGATTTTAACCAGGCCGCCCTGTGCGACAACGAAGTTGGTGCTGGTAATAAGGTTGCTGCCGAATGTGCCAGACAGATTAATACCGTTTGTCAGGTTGGTGCCGTTGATCTTGATGCCGTCGGTGACGGTGATTTGGTTGCCGGTCGCGGTGTCATTGTTGGCAAGATTCAAGATGGAGCTGACGGTGTCGTCGGTTGTGGCTGTGTTGTTTTGGGCGATCGATAAGTTAGCGACCGTCTCGGTGTTGCCGGCGACAGTTGGGTTCTGAGTGAACTGCAAGTTCAGCCCGGCGATTGTGCCAGTACTGACCGCCGTGCCGCCCTGCGAGTTAGTGACGTCAAACGATACACTGCTCCAGGCGGTGTTGGCGTTAGAGTTGTTGCCGGCGTTAACTTTGATGGCTGACGCTGTGCTGGCATTGTTGTTTTGGATTGACAGGATGTTGGCAGTTTGGCCGTTTTGACTGTTGAGTTCGAGCGCGGTCGTTGCAGCGTTTTCTGGTGATACGCGAATTTGTGTGCCTGAGCTGTTGGACATGCCCACGCCAAGGTATTTGTTGACTGTCAGCGACTGGTCCATGTACACGCCGCCGAAGCCGTCGACGTTCATGATTGTGCCGCCACTGTTGTTCTCTATGCGGAACGTTGCGGCGCTTTGCGTGGCGCGTTGGCGGATCAACATGCTGATGCTGGCGTCGGCCGCACTCTGGATGGCAACGTTGGCGTTAGTTTGGACGACGGTGCTGTTTTGGATGTAGTTACCCGAACCGCTGCTTGATGCAAAGCCACAGTTGGTTGAGTTTTGCAGACAGATGGTGCCGTTCTCGTCTGGCAGCAAGATGCTGCGGTTAGCGGTGCTGACGACCGGCGAAAGCGTGACGGTATTAGCGTTTGAGGCGTTGTGGAATAGAAGCGTACCGGCCGTGCTGCTTGCCTGGCCAAGTGCGGTGCGACCGTTTGTCGTGTCGACGCTAAGCAGGCGTACGCCACCAGCATTTTGAACTTGAAGCGCCAGGGTGCTGTTGGCAATGTTTTGGAATGTTGCCGCGCCAGTTGCGCCGTTCAGCGACATAACGGTTGCGGGCACATTTGCGGAGCTGCCTGATGAGCCTGGCGTTGCAACCTGGAGGTTGATGCTGCCACCATTTGCGCTACCAGTCCCAGCGCCGCCGGCTAGGTTGAGGCTGGCGCCGGCCACGTTAGCCCCGGAACCACCTGTGGCGTGGAGGGTGAAGTTTTGCGGTGTTGTGTCGGTTACGCCTGAGCCAATGTATGCGTCGGTGATGTAGCTGTTATCTGTGGTTGAGCCGCCTATGACGAGCTGCTGGTCTGCGGTAGCCGTTGCGCTGTAACCAATAACAATGCGGTTATTGCCGCCGGTTGAAGAGTCGGCGCCAATCGCAACACCTCCGCTCATGGCGTTTGCGGTCGATCCGATTGCGACTGCATTCTGCGCGGCTTGTGCAGAGTTACCAACAGCCACGCCCCAGTTGCCGCCCGTCGTTGCATTTTGACCAAGTGCGACACCCCACGCACCTGCATTGGCTGCTTCACCAATAGAGACAGGTCCGCCAAATGCGCCTGCGCTCACTCCGGCCTGGTAGCCAAGCGATACAGCACTGCCGACCGCACTTGCGCCATTGCCGACAGCCAATGCGTTACCGCCGGTGACGGTAGCATTTAAGCCAAAGGCCTCGCTATTGGTCTGACCTTGTGGGTTGCTGATGTAGGCGCTTGAGCCCTGCATCAGCAGATCAGTGTTGGTAGCAAGCGTGATTGTCGAGCCGTCGGCCGCGATAGACAGGCGGGCGGTGCCGGATGTTTCGAGGTTAAAACCGAATGCGTCATTTGTACCCAGAGTCATTGTTGTGCCAAAGCTGTTGCCACCCTGTAGCACGTCGCCAGTGCCGCCGATACCAGCACAGTTGCCACTTGTTAGACAGATAGTGCCAGATGCGTTCGGGATGGTGATTGATTTGTTGCCGCTGGCTGGTGTAGCAAACACTAGTGAGTTGGTGACGCCACCGCTGGTTGAGCTGAGTGTTGTGGTTGCGCCCTGGAGGGTGAGGTTCTGGCTGGTTGCGCCGACAACCATGGCTGAGCTTGGCACGATAACATTAACCGCCAATGTGCCCGCGACGGTTGCCGTTGAGCCGTCATCGCTGATAATTGAGTCGCCGATGGCCTGTGCGCCGGTGAATTTGGCGAGGCGGTTTGTCGTGCCGCCGGCGGTTGTGACGCCGCCGCCCACACCGGCACAGTTACCGCTGCTTAAACAGACGGTGCCGCTTTCGTCGGGCAATGTGATTGTACGGTCGGCGGTTAGGCTGGCGATTGCGAAGGTGAGCTCAAACGCATCAGCCGTTGCGCCTTCAAATGTCAGCGGCGTGCCGCCCTGGAGGATCGCATTAACGGTCAGGACGTCAGCAGCTGAATCGCCGAGAACAGTGTTGCCGTTGGCATTGAGGGTTCCGTTAAGCGTCAGTCCAGCGAATGTTGGCGTTGCTGTGACGTCAATATTCTGAATGGTGTTAATGACGCCGCCACTGGCGCTGAAGTTGGTCGCATTAAATTGGGCAATACCTTTGCCGGATGTTGAAGCATCGTTGATGGTGATGGTGCTGCCGACGCCACTGGCGTTGCTGATGGACACCGTGCCACTAAGTCCGTTGATGGTCTGCACGCCTGGGCAGGCCTGCCACGATGGTGCGCCAGCGCTCGAGATAAGGCAAAGTCCAGGGCTAGCCGTGGCGAGAGAGGTGATTTGACTGGTGCCGTTGCCGATGAGCACGCCGTTTGCAGCGAGTGTATTCGTTCCTGTGCCGCCAGATGTGACCGACAGAGGCGTGCTGAGTGTTGTTGCGCCAGTGACGCTCAGATTGCCGGCGATAGTAACGAGCGAGCCATCGTCGGTGATGAGCGAGTCGGCGATTACTGAGGCACCAGTAAATTTGGCGAGGCGGTTTGTCGTGCCGCCGGGTGTGCTGACGCCCGCGCCACCGCTTGCTGTGTTGCTGATGGTCAGGTTTCCATTACCGTCGTCTGTTACGGTTAACGAGCTTGGTGTACCAGATACGGCGCTAATGACGCCGCTGTTTTTCAGCTGACCGCCCGTCATGCTCAGGCCGGTACTGATGGTGATATCGCCGCTCTGGCCGCCAAAACTCAGTACGCCAGTGCTGCTCAGTGTTGTGCCACTGATTGCCAGACCAGGTCCAGCGGTCAAGTTGATGTCGCCAGTTTGTCCTTGGATGCTCAATACGCCAGAGTTGCTGAGGGTGTTGCCACCTTGGCTGAGGCCTGTGCCGAGCGCCAGTGCACCGCTGGCACCAGCGATGCTTGTCACGTTGACTTGTTGTTGCTGCGCTGCGGTGAGGCTAATGAACTGACTACCGTTGTAGTAGTTGAGCTGGTTAGTTGCTTGGTCGTAGTAGATTTGGCCGGGAACGGCACTTGTTGGCTGGCCGGTTGGCGCGATGATAAACCCATTGTTGACCTTGAGCTGGCCGTTAATGCTCAGCGTCTTGCTAGCGTCGATAACAAGAGTCGTAGCCTTGGCGATTTCAGCCAGTGGCAGGTTGAGTGTGTCGAATCGCTCGTTGACGTTTTGGTTGTCTTGCGAGAACACTGTCTCTTGTGGCTGGATGATATTCCGCCAGATGATAAAGCCGGCGCCACCTGCAACAAGCAGGATAAGCGCAATTGCTACCCACTGCCACTTCAGCCGGCGGCCGCGCGGTGGACGCGGTCGCTCGGGCGAAGTTGGTGGTGGAGAATTGGGTTGAGAGTACCCAAGAGACGTTGAAGGTGCGGGTGGATTCTGGCCGCTAACAGGGGTAGAGCCAGTAGATGTCGAAACATCAAAAGCAGCCGGTACAGAACTGCCCCGGCTGCCATTATCTGGCAAACTCGTGTTTTGCAACTGATTTTCCACCGTATTTTTTTTGAAACAACGTTAATGTTTGTTTCGTTTTATAGAGTCTCTCATCACTTATTATAGTGGTTAAGCTTAAGAAGACAAGGTTTTTCTCAGCCTTGTCTTCTTGGTTAACTTTTGGGCGGAAGCTACTGCAAAACTTGGTAGTACCACCTATAAGTTGTTGATCCGTCAATGGTCGTTGGGGTGGCGATAGTGAATGATGTGGCGCTGACGCTGCCACTGTCGATGTAGGTCTTGAGTGCGGTCGCTTCGGCATTTGCAGGGGTGAGGGCGACGCGAGGCGCAGCGCCAAAGGCTTTGGCAAAGGCAACCTTGGCGAGATCACCCATTCCTGAACAGCCAGGCTTGGTTGTGACGGTCACGAGCCCCGAGGTGTCATTGCCAGAAACTTGAACGTCTGCTGCGCTACACGCTGAGCCGGCCGTTGCAGTTGGCGTGTCGCCGCCGGTTATGATGTGGCCGTTAACGGTGAGGTTTGCCACGCTAGTGTTGCCACGAACGGTTACGTCGCCCTTGAATTCTGCGGCACCAGTGACGGTCAGGCTTCCGATGGTAGCG
>DATEFF010000119.1:0-8115 GCA_035280785.1 Saccharimonadales bacterium (SeqCode) | reverse complement strand
CGATGCGACGAGAGATGACCAGCATGATGACGCCGATCACCAGCAGCGCGAGCCCGCCGCCGAACAGCAGGGCGGGTGAGGCCGAGTCCAGCAGGCCGGGCTGTTTGTCCTCGGCGCCCTGCGCCAGTTCGAGGATCATGGGTAATTCCTTCCATTCGGAAACGACCTCGCAATTTTACTGAGGTTCTACGCTTATGTCAATGACATTATATTGACATTCTTGCATTAAAGTGCTAATGTTAATTCATCACCAAACAAAACAAAAAGCTATGACAAAAAACGAACTCATCGAAACCATCGCCAATTTTGGCCACAAGCCAGTCACATTTGAACCCGTTGCAGAACTCAACGACGGCGACGAACTCACCCAAGCAATTAACGAACCGATTTACCACGACAACAACTGGGACCTTCACGAAGCCGTTGACGGCGAAGCGCTGGCTCAGTTCTGGGACGACGCAACAAAAGACCTTGAATCATAAGAGTACGAACCTTTACAGATACGCGCCAATCTGTTACGATTATTTGGATATTTAATAGAGATTTTCAGCAATGAAAGCAGTAATTCAAGTTGGTGGCAAGCAATACATTGTCACCGAGAAAGAGACCCTCCTGGTGGACCGCCTTCAGGATGGCACAAAAGAGCTCTCGCTTGAACCACTGATGATCATTGATGGCGACACCACCAAGATCGGCACTCCAGCCGTATCTGGCGTTACCGTCAAGGCAACAGTAGAAGAGCCAGAGATTAAGGGCGACAAGATCAAGGTTGTCCGCTTCGAATCAAAGAAGCGCGTCAAGACGATCAACGGTCACCGCCAGCAGTACAGCCGCATCAAGATCGACTCAATCGGTTAAGATCGACTCACTTCAGCAAGACACAACGAGGAAGCTTCCGGCAACGGAGGCTTCTTTTGTTTTCACGCGTTGCCATGGTCTGATACAATGAGTGGGACAAAAAGAGAGGGAAGAGTCTACAACATGGCCGGAGCCATTATCGCTGTTACAAACCAGAAGGGCGGAGTTGGTAAAACAACTTCTGCTGTGAATTTGGCGTTTTACCTGTCCAAGATGGGCCGGTCGGTGCTGCTGGTTGACTTTGACCCACAGGGGAACGCAACGAGCGGTCTTGGCATCGACAAGTATGGCGTGGAGCTGACTGTCATCGAGCTTGTTCAGGAAAAGGCCAAGCTGGAGGACTGTATTGTCCACACCAAGCACAAGGGCCTGGACTGTGTTGTTGCGACGCCGCAGCTGGCAAACGCCGAGGCTGAGCTGGCAAAGGAGCAACATCGCTTCACCCGTCTAAAGAGCGCGCTGGCTGATGCGCAGTACGACTACATTATTATCGACTGTCCGCCGTCGTTGAGCCTGCTGACCGTGAACGGGCTTATCGCCGCGCAGTACGTTTTGCTGCCGGTCCAGGCGGAGTTCTATGCGCTTGAAGGTCTCGGGCAACTTCTCGAGACAATGCAACTGGTCCGCAAGGGCCTCAACCCGACACTCGAGCTGCTCGGCGTTGTCTTGACAATGGTCGACGCGCGCACAACGTTGTCTGGCCAGGTCCACGAGGAAGTCAAAAAACACTTCCCGGGCAAAGTATTTAATACCGTTATTCCGCGCAACATCCGCTTGGCCGAAGCTCCAAGCCACGGCCTACCAGTCGGGGCTTACGACCGATGGTCAAAAGGTGCTCGCGCCTACAAAGTTCTAGCCAAGGAGGTATCACAGCGTGTCGAAAACTAATACCAAGCGTGGTCTCGGCCGCGGCTTTGACACACTTATCCCAACTCAACTCCTCGATGAAGAGTTTGACCCAACCGCACAAGAGGACGAGCAAGTCTCACAGCTGCGCAACCTCAAGATTGCCGACATCAGCGCCGACCCTGACCAGCCACGCCGTCAGTTTGATGATGACGCATTGAACGAACTCGCGGCGTCTATCAAAGAGCACGGCGTTTTGCAGCCGATTGTTGTGATTGCGAAGGGGAGTAAGTTCGAGATTGTTGCTGGCGAACGTCGTTGGCGTGCCGCGCAGATCGCTGAGCTCGACAAGATCCCGGCAATTGTGCGCACACTGACCAACCAGCACCGCCTGGAGATCGCACTTATCGAGAACTTGCAGCGCCAAGACCTCAATCCGCTCGAAACCGCCACGGCGTACTACAAGTTACAGCAGCAGTTTAACCTCACGCTCGACGAGATCGGCAAGCGTGTTGGCGGCAAGGCTGTCAGCACCATTAGCAACATCCTGCGTCTGCTTGGTCTGCCTCGAGAAGCCAAGGAAGCACTTGTGGAGGGCGTCATCAGCGAAGGTCACGCTCGCCAAATCTTGGCCATCAAAGAGGAAGACATTCAGAAAGAGCTGCTTGAGCTCATCATCAAGAACGATTGGTCTGTCCGCAAAGCCGAGCAGTTTGTCGTGGGCTACAAAGAAGGCAAAAAAGACAAAGAAACCGCTGTTGCCAAGGTAAAGACCGAAACCAAAGAGACCGAAGCTTTAAGCCAGCGCCTGGGCGCCGAAGTCAGCGTCAAAAATATGGCCAAGGGTGGTCGCCTCGTTATCCAGTTTAAGAGTCAAGAAGACTTTGAGCGCATCACTGGTATGCTGCTAAGCTAGCGCCAGCTAGAAGAATCGCCAATTGCCAAGCGGCCAGAACCGCACGATGACCGTGCCTTGAATCTCGCGAAGCGGGACGGTGCTCATGCCGTTGCGTGAGTCGAGCGAGTTTTCGCCCAGGCGGTTGTCGCCGGCGACAAATAGTTCGCCATCGGGGACGATACGGTCGACATCGCCGGATGTTGGACGCTGCGGGCCAGTAATTCCTTCGTCGGGGTCAAAACCTGCCGGCGTCACGCCCGAGGTTGGGTAGGCCATGATGCGGCCATCACTTACGACAACGCGGTCACCAGGTAGGCCGATGACGCGCTTGACGATGAACATATCTGGGTCGCCTTGGTTGTAGAACGGATTTTTGAATACGACAAGCGCACCACGGGCAGGGACGAACTCTTTGCCTGTCAGCGATGCCCACGTGTTGCCAACTTTACTTGTCATAACCAGGTCGCCGCTGCGCAGTGTTGGTTCCATGCTGATTCCGTGGACGCTGTAGCTGCGTGCCACAAAGTTTACTAGCAATACCGCCATGATGATCGCAACAACCACCCATATGCCATAAGACAACGCCACACGAGTGCGAGGGGAGAGGCGGGCGGTGAGCTTCTTGAACATGTTAGTAGAGCTTTGTTTTATCCAGCGGGAAGATGCGTGCCAGCAAGCGACCTTGAATCTTGTCGCTGTCGACTGGGCCAAAGGCTCGCGAGTCAAATGAACCGCCAGGCGCGCGGTTGTCGCCCATCACAAAGATTTGGTTGTCGGGGATGGTTAGGTCGATGGCAGAATCAACAGCGGCCGGTTCGAGGTTTGTGAGGCCAAGTGTCTCGTTAGGGTTAAAGCCCTCGGGGTGTTCCTTGTTGTGGATTGTTACAACGCCTTCGGTGCTGATCTTGATTGTCTCGCCAGGTAGGCCGATGACGCGCTTGATGAGCTGTTCGTTGTGGCCTGATTGGTCGACGAGTGAGCTGTCGAGGACGACGATTTGTCCGCGCTGTGGGATGTACTTTTTGCCACCAGCGTGGGCAATGGTTCGTTCGACTTTGTCGATAATCAGCCGGTCGTTGTTGTGGAGCGTCGGGACCATGCTGGTGCCGTCGACATAGTATGACTGAAAAATAAACTGGTTAATAAGCGCCGCAGCAACGATAACGCCGCCAATAAACGCGAGTACAGACAGAAAAGCCTTCATATTATGGAGGCGTGATTGCTTCTTGGGTGATTCTGGCGTGGGGGCCGGTGGCTTAGCGATCGGCTCCTCGTGTGGGGGTGTGACTGGCGCTGTCGGTTGCTGGGTAGGTTCCATAGGCACTATCATACCATGTTGCGGAGGTGGTCAGCTGAGAGGCGAGACGCTTATGTTTTCTCAGGATAATCTCAGACTTGGTCTTTACCATACTCCCGTTATGACAGAGATATCTATGGTTCACGGCGGGTGGCTCGCCGGGTTTACGCGTAAGCTTAAACACGATATAGTGTGTAGCATTGCACTTATGAGAAATTCATCCTCAAATAGGAACACTGATGGCATGTTCGTGCGGCGCCGTAGCCCGCAAACGACAGGTCGCCGACCAAGCCTTGATGGCATGACTGTGCCGTCGCGTTTTTTGAATGACACTGCGGCAGCGCATGGCAAGAATATGCCACCAACGCTCAAGACACGTGAAGCTGGCGATAAAGTCGCCGACCAAATTCAGTACAACAAGCCTACGACAGCCGAAGCTGCAAAAGCAGGCGGCATTAAGCCAATCGACATCGACCTGACGCTTGACGACGAGCAACCCAAAGATGGCGGCAAAAAAGGCAAGGGCGGTGGCAAAAAGCGCGGCCCATTCCGATTCCGCAAACCAAGCAAGAAGCAGGTTAAGTGGATTATCATCGCGCTCATCGTGATTATCTTGGCGGTGGCAGGTTACTTTGCCTACCGCATTTTTGTTGCCTCTAGCCACGTCTTTAAGGGCAACGTCCTGACCGCTGCATTCAGCAGCGAGAAGGAGCTCAAGAAAGACCAATACGGCCGCACAAACCTCCTGGTCTTCGGTACATCAGAGAGTGACCCAGAGCACCCAGCCGCACTTTTGACCGACTCAATCATGATGGTCAGCATTGACCAGAAGAACAAGACCGCCTTCCTGGCGAGCGTCCCTCGTGACCTGTGGGTTAAGTACGACGAGCCATGTACATTTGGCTACCAGGGTAAGATCAATACAGTCTACACTTGTGTGGCTGGCGACGGCGAGAAGGAAGATGCCGGCCAGCAAGCTCTATCCAAGAAGGTCGGCGAAGTCTTTGGTGTCGACTTCCAATACACCGTTCACCTCAACCTGGCCGTTGTGAAGGAAGCAGTTGACGCACTTGGTGGCATCGACATTAACATCGAGAGCACCGACCCACGCGGTATCCTGGACCGAAACTTTGACTGGCGCTGTAACTACAAGTGTTACCTGGTCAAATACCCAATCGGCCCAGCGCACCTGGACGGTGAACACGCTATGTGGTTGGCTCAGGCTCGCAACGACTCGGGCGGCTACGGTCTGCCACGCAGTAACTTCGACCGCGAAGCCAACCAGCGCAAGATTATGATTGGCATGAAAGAGAAGGCGACGAGTATTGGCTTCCTGGCAAACCCAGTTTCTATCACGAACTTCATGGAGTCGCTGGGTAACAACATTCACACCTCAATCGACGCATCAGAGATCAAAACATTCCTGAAGGTTGCGCAGGGGATTGACTCTAAGAACATCCAATCAATCAGTCTCATCGACCAACAGCCATCCATCCTGACAACCGGCGCTGGCCCTGACGGCTCGTCTGTCGTGAAGCCAACCGCTGGCCTGTACGAATACTCGGCGCTCCAAAGCTTTATGAAGCTCCAACTGTCCGGCCTCGGCGCAATCTCAACCGAAGCCGCAAAGGTAGACGTCCTGAATGGTAGCGGCGTATCTGGCGCAGCGACCGAGCTCGCAACCAAGCTAGAGGACAACGCAATGACTATCGGCAACATCGCCACAGCTCCTGAAATCACTGGCAAGTACCAGCTGTACGACCTTAGCGGCGGCAAGAAGCCAGCGACCCTCAAGAAGCTTCAAGAAGTCCTAGGCATGAAGGCGCCAACCGGCACAACACTGCCAGCAGGCGTGACCAGCGACGCACCGTTTGTCGTCATCGTCGGCCCATCGGCCGCTAGTAGCTCAAACCAGTAATTCGCCTGGTGCGAGCTGCGTCCGACTCTGATATAATGAGTACATCATGGAGTTACTCAAGACAGGTATTCGCCGTACAAAAGTCGGTGAGCTAGCCTACATTGGTATCAACGCAGCCTTACCACTCGTATTGCTGTTATTGGTCTTGGATTTTGGCTCGGCCTGGCCAGCATTGACGCTGGTGATGCTGAGCAAATGGCGCGTTTTTGCGCTGCGACCACGATTTTGGTGGGTAAACATCAAGGCAAACTTTGTAGACTTCCTGGTTGGCGTGAGCTACGTCGGGCTTTTGTTCTTCAGTGCGTCCAACTTGCCGTTGATGTTACTGTTGGCTATCGGGTATGGCGTTTGGCTTTTGTATGTAAAGCCTCGTTCTGACCACGGTTCAATCATGTTGCAGGCGGGTATTGCACAGTTTGTGGGCCTGACTGTTCTGTTCAATTTGTCGACTGCACCAGGGGTGAACGAGTTCTTTATCATCCTCGGTTGTTTCATTATCGGCTATATCGTAGCGCGCCACGTCGTGGCCAACTACGAGGAAGACCGCGCAGAATTTATCGCGTATGGCTGGGGCTTGGTTGTTTCTCAGCTTGGTTGGTTACTATATCGCTGGACAAACGTTTACGAGCTGAATCTGCCCTTTGGGATTCCGCAGATTGCGCTACTGACGCTGGTGATTTCGATGGCCGCAGCCAAGCTGTACGCAGCCGCCAAGGCGCACAAGCTCACGATGAGCTTGGTGCGATCCACGGCAATCTTTAGCGCTGTTTTGCTCGCGTTTATCCTCATCTTCGCCCGCTGGGACGTAACAATCTAAACTTATTTAGTCGAGAGGGGACTATGGAAGAGCCCGAAAAAAAGGTAGAAACACCTCCTGTCATTCCGGCCAAACGCTCGGTCGGGATGCCAGCTAAAATTATCGGTATTGTTGTTTTGTGTATGGTTAGCAGCGCGCTGACGGCGTGGTTGCTTCTGGGCACCGGCGTCATCAAGCCGGACGCATCGCAAACTATCGACGCAAATCGCGAAAAGATTGTTCTGCAACAGGGCGAGATTGTCGCTGATGTCTTTAAGAAGGTTAGCCCGAGCACGGTGTCCATTACGACTGAGTCTGTCTCTGACGTGCGTCGATATTTTGGAGCGGACTCATCAGTCGAGCAGGGCGCTGGGAGCGGCATTATTATCTCGGCCGATGGCTATGTCCTGACAAACAAGCACGTCGTGCCAGCCGGTGCGTCCAAACTCACGGTTGTTTTGGCTGATGGCACAACATACGACGACGTGACGGTTGTGGGTCGTGACCCGCTCAACGATATCGCCTTCCTAAAGATTAATGGCGCCAAGAACTTGCCAGCTGTCGAGCTGGGCGACTCAGACGCGGTGCAGCCGGGTCAGCAGGTTGTGGCAATCGGGAACGCCCTTGGCGAGTTCCGCAACAGCGTGACGTCGGGCATTATCTCTGGCAAGGGTCGACCAATCCAGGCCGCAGATGGCAGCGGTGCCAGTGAGCAGCTCGAGAACTTGCTCCAGACCGACGCTGCCATCAACCCCGGCAACTCAGGTGGTCCGCTCGTGACGCTTGATGGCAAGGTTGTTGGCATCAACACTGCAATATCCGAGGAGGGCCAGGCCGTTGGTTTTGCGATTCCAATCAACGACGCAAAAGGCCTTGTGAATTCGATCTTGAAGCAGGGTAAGATTATCCGCCCATACCTCGGTGTCCGCTACGTAGGTCTTGATAAGGCAACGGCAGAGCAGCTGAAGCTGAGTGTGAGCCAAGGCTCGTACGTAACTGGTGACGCCAGTAGTCCGGCCGTTGTGTCTGGCAGCCCGGCGGACAAAGCCGGCTTGAAGAGCGGTGACGTCATTACCAAAGTGAACGACACACAGATCACCGAAGAGCATTCGCTGGCCAGTATCCTTGCGCAGTACAGCCCGGGAGACAAGATTACGCTAACGATCTTGCGTGACGGCAAGTCGCAGACGCTCACAGCCACGCTTGACCCTTACCCCGGCAGCTAGCGAGTTAATACGACGATGTAGCCTTCAGTTGTAGTATGCTGGAGGCTTTTTGTTTTGGCGTAGCTAATAATTGCGTCGTGTTGCTCTGGGTCGGCCTCGAGCAGGATGAAGCCATTTTCGTTCAGATAGCTGGGTGCTTGGTCTAGTAGGTCGTAGATGAGTTGTAGCCCATTATTGTCGGCAAAGAGTGCCAGCGCCGGCTCGTAGTCAGTCTCAGGCGAGAATCGCTCCCAGGCTTGGTCGACATACGGCAGGTTTGCGGCGATGATATCAACC
>DATEFF010000118.1:0-13826 GCA_035280785.1 Saccharimonadales bacterium (SeqCode) | reverse complement strand
ACCTGGGGTGACGCGCACTACGACCTAGCCGAGATCGACCGCTGGGGCATCGCGCACGGCTTGTCCCAGCCCGCCATCACGACCGGCTGCGGCGACCCGTGGTGCTGCACGCCGAGCGACCTGTACGACGACATGTTCTACGGATCGGGCTTCGGCGGCTACGACTCGTTCTACGACGAGTTCGACGACCCGTTCTGGGGAGCATCGCTTTCCCTCGCAGGTCGCGGGTTCGACGACTTCGACTGGTGAAGAAGGGTCACCTCTCTCGCTAGCCGGCACCCTGCCCAGGAACTTCTGGGCGGCGGTGCCGGCTGGCACGGAGACCCATGAACTTATTGATTCAATGCCCGGACGAGCCACAAACAATCGTCAAGCACAACGCCTAAACCACTTACCTGCCTCAAAATTGCAGGATCTTTTGCATGCGCCAAACGCAGCAGCTTAATCTGCTCCGACCCAAACCGTCCGCTAGGATGCGGCGAAAAAGCCATATCGCCAAAATCAAAGTTATAGCGTTGATCGGCCTTCAAAGCCTCGCCCTGCGCGGTCTGCACTAAGTTGAGCCCGACTCCCAACGCGGACGCATATCGCAGCCTGAACCACAGCTCAACAATGCGGTAGTCCACGCTAAGCTCGTTCAGGTACACCATGCCATCGCGCAACAAGTAATAAAACTCCGACTCGCCCACTGTCTCGGTTGCGCGATTCACCATCTTGATGAGCTCATAGGCCAGTTGCATGCGGTCGTAATCCTTTAATATGTCGCCGTAGAACTTCACCAGGCGCGCCGAACTGACGGTGCCCATGTCACTTTTGCCCTGCATAATCGTGACGTCGCAGGTCGCAAATAACTCGAGGCCGCCGGCAAGCTTGCTTTTTGATTTACGAACACCCTTGGCAATCGCGCTCAACTTGCCTCGCTCTGGCGTCAACAAATTCAAGATGCGGTCTGCTTCACCGTAATTCGTGCGCCGCAGGATGATCGCCTCCGTCCTAAACGTTTGCATGGAGCGCTCCGCTGATCGTTTGTAAAACCTGCGCCGGCTTGACCGCGGTCTTGTCGAGCGCGGCCACAACGCCATAAGCCCGCAGCGTTTCGTCGTCAAGACTATCGGGCAGCGCCGCACTAAACAAAACAACAGGGATACTTGCGGTATCTTCGTAACTTATTAGCTCGTGCAGTACCTGTACGCCGCTAGCCCACGGCAACATCATATCTAGAACGATCAAATCTGGCCGAGCGTTGTCGATGGCCTCCATAGCGTCGTAACCATCACGCAACCAGGTGACGTCGTGCTCGCGGCTCAGCAATTGCACGTATAGCTCACCCATCCAAGGCTCATCCTCAATCAATAAAATCTTGCTCATATAAAACTCAACTGAGTCGAGCGCAGTAAGTCGACATGAAAGTCCGCGCCACTTTTGACGGTGCCCACGCCAACTCGACCACCCATCGCGCCGGCCAGCTGCTGCGCAATGTAGAGGCCAAGGCCGCTGCCGCTACTGCGCGTTACGATTGGCTGCGTCTGTTTGCCCAGGCGCTGCTTGAGCTGGGCCATGTCCGATGCTTTGATTCCTGGACCACTGTCGTGCACGCACACACGCACCAGCTCGCTACGACGGCGGAGATGCATGCGAACTTCCGCTTCTGGCGGTGTGTGGCGGAGTGCATTATCTAAAAGGTTAAACAGCACGCTGTGCAGCAGCTCTTTGTCCCCCACGACCAGCTGAGAGCGCTGGCCAAGCTGGAGCTCAAGGGTCTGATTGTGAACCTTAGCAAATGGCGTTATTTCGTGCGCGACTTCTTCACAAATCTGATTGATGTTGACCGGCTGGAGGTTCAACGCCAGGCTAAGCTGCTGCTCGTTAAGGCGATAACTGGTTGTGAGTCCCTGAATGAGGCGCATGGTGCGTTCGGCGGACAGCTGAATTCGTTGGAGGCTTTCGCGGCGAGATTCGGGCGTGACAAGCGATTCGTCCTCAAGTGCAGACGCCAAATGAGCAATAATCGCCAACGGCGTTTTAAGCTCGTGCGCGGCCGCCACCAGGCTCTGCATATAATCTTCGGAAGCGCTTGTGCTAGCCACTTATACCCTCACTTTTCTCTTCTTTCAAGTGTAGCATAGACCTTCGAGCCAAGCAGGAATATTTGTATCCTATATAGAAATGTTATTTAATAATATTGCTCATCCCTGCTTTGATTGCGAGGTTTCATGCCAACTCCACCAAGAGCAGCATGGCTGACCCTTCTCGTGTCGAACTCCCGCATCGAGATCGCCGGCCGGCAGCACACCATCGCGACACGAACAACGTTCAGCGGACCGCGCGGAAACTGGCACCGCTACGGGTTCCTCGACACAACTGAAGTGTGGCTAGAAGTTGCACTGCGCCAGAGGGGTGGCGAGGTGGTGGCGTACTCATCCTCCCTGGAAGGAGTGCACCCCACTGGCGTGCCGAACTTCGACCAGCCCTCCCCCATCAGATGGGGCGGCGTCGACTACTTCCCCCACGGCAGGAACACGCTCGCCTACCGGACGTCGGCGGGCTACGAGGGCACGGTACGTTACGTGTCCTATGCGCGAGCAAGGAGGTCGCAGACCACACGGCTGCGGCTGGAGCAGTTCGACGGCGGCCGCTGGACCGTCGTCAAGCCAAGGCTGATCTCTCCCGACGAGATCTCCGCCGTACTGTAAGGCACAACGAGCCTGCCCTACAGAAAGCGGGCGGCCCCACAACAGGGCCGCCCGCAGATGCGAAACTGAACTTATCTTACTTATTGAAGATCAACGTTGGCAAGATAATGTTGTCGTAGTCAGGCACGAATGTTGGTGACTGAGTGTAGACCTCGAGGGTTTTGTCGCGGACCTTAAAGAGTACCATCGAGCCAGAAATTTCCTTGGTGAACTTGCCGTCCAGGCGGGTGCCGGTTTGGCCTTGTAGCGTGACTGGGCTGGACTTGAGGTCGCCCTTCTTTACCAGCTCTTGGTAGGTCTTGAGGATGTCTTCGTAGCTCTTGTTTTCGACAGTGATACGCAATGCGTATGGGACTTTACCGGCGATTGGCGGTACAACGCCAGCCGAGAAGTACGCTTCGTAGTTATTGTTGCCGCTACCGTCCTTGTCGACGTAGACGCTCCATGTCTTTGGATAGCTGACCTGGACGCGACCGAGGTCGTCCGGACCAGCAAAGACTCGGGTCGGCTGCTTCTCGCGCTCTGCAAACTTAGCTTCGTCCTCCAGTGTCTGCTGGCGCTTGGCATCTGCCACGGCTGCCGAGATCTTTTGGTCGACGTTATTTTTCTGATCTGTGTAGTTGATGTATGACCAGATTCCGAACGAACCAAGTCCCAGCACCAGGATGGTCAGCACAATGCTGATCAGTAGCAGTGGGTTTACTTCGCCCCGTTGGTCGTTGTTGTAAATCATATTACCCCTATAGTAATAAAGCCACGAGCGCTTTGCAATAATCACTAATATTTATAGAGGTGAAGCGCGCCGACCGACTTGACCGGCTCGCCTGCACCAGGAATGAGGAAGCCGTAGCTCACAACCGTCAGCGGCTTTGTGCGTTCGGCGGTTAGTTTCTTGTGGAGCTTGCGGAGGTACGGGCCAGCCAAAAAGACAAATACAACGTCAGTGTCCTCCGGCATGCGTGTGAGCCAAAAATCGCGCCAACGTACACTGACGCGGTCGCGGTACTTCCAGCAACGGATGTAGCTAATGAGACATAAAAACGGATTGATTTCGTAACCCACAACGCTGTAGCCACGCTCGGCGGCTGCCTTTAGAAATACGCCATCGCCCGAACCCAGGTCGATAAAATGCGAGCCCTTTGGCGCCTTCAGCATGTCGAGCGCCTGCTCAACCGCCGGCCGGTGCGTAGGCACATACGGTGCGCCGCGCAAGACAACAAAGAAAAAGAAAATCCCAACCGCCACACCAAGAATCCAGAGCAGTAGAAGCACTACTTGCCTTCCCCGAATTTCTCGCGCAGGACGGTGATTTTGTTTTCGAGTTTACTCAGGCGCTCCTCGATCTGCTCGGTGAGCTTGATACCGTCGTCGAACTTCTTGAGGGCTTCGTCGAGGTCAAAATCGTCGCGGTCAAACCACGCGATGAGCTCGTCGAGCTCGCGCAGTTGGTCATTGAGCGGTGTGTCATTTTTCTTTGGGTTGGACATTGGTTACTCCTGCATTAATTATCGCGTTTGTCGTTTCGATTGCAATGGATGTGCCGGGCTTGAGTTTACGCGGATCTTTCACGATGACCTGTTTGTCATCACGGATCAGCGCATAACCCCTCGCCAGGACGACCTTCGGATCAAGTTGGCGGAGCGTTTGGCGCGCATAGGTTACGTGGCGCTGACGGGCTGTCAGCGTAGCCGTGAGCCGGCTGAGCATTCGCTCGACACTGGCTTCTGTGCGCTGCAATGTGCGCTCACGGCGAGCACCCAGACGCGTCAGCATTCGCTGCTGCTTGTGGTGCAGCTCGCGAATGAGCGCGTCGCGGTCAGGGACCAAAATTTGCGCGGCATTACTCGGCGTTGCAGCGCGGACGTCGGCTGCTAAGTCGGCCAGGCTGGTATCGACTTCGTGCCCCACGCCCACCAGTGTCGGGATGCGGCTGGCGGCAATGGCGCGGACAAGCGGCTCGTCGCTCCAGACCGCCAGGTCGTCGGCGCTACCACCACCACGCACAAGAACGATAACATCAACTGGGTCGGCCTGTTCATTAAAGTGTTGGAGCGCCTCGACGATCTGTACGCTTGCGCCAGCGCCCTGCACGCCGACATTGGCAACCGTCACGTCTACGCCACCCCATCGGCCATTCAAAATCTTAATAAAGTCAGCATATCCTGCGGCCTCCACAGATGAGATAACCGCAATGCGCTCCGGGATCGCCGGCAAACGGCGCTTGCGACCGGCGTCAAACAAACCTTCCTTCTCGAGCTTGGCCTTCAACAACTGGAACGAACGCTTAATACTCCCCTCGCCCACTGGCGCGACTTCGCGAACCGTCAGGCTGAACTTACCCCATGCGGTCAGCTTTGGATTTGCAACAACCTTGACCTTCATACCATCCTCCAGCGGAGTTCGCATCTGGTAGACCATCATAAAACAGCTGACGACGCTTTCTTCGTCCTTGAGGTCAAAGAACACAAACTTACCCTTGCTGACCTTGAACGAGCTGATCTCACCCTCAACTACGACGCTCGGGTAAGCGTATTCGAGGGTTTGGTTAACGAGCGCTATAAGCTCGCTAACTCTTAGGACTAACGTCTCCATACCGTTTCAATGTTCGATGATATAAGAAGTACCCACTACCAAGCGCCAGAACCAACGTTACAACGCGGGACACAAGCGTTGCGCTCAACGCGACCGTGCCTGGAACACCAGCACTCAGTAGCACACCAGCCATCAACGGCTCGTAGACGCCGAGCCCACCAGGCAAGATGGCAATGAGGCCAGCCGTTGTGGCAATCGCATATGCAATAATCAACGCACCAGGGTTAATCCATTCTCCATGCGCCACAAATGCAATATAGATCACGCCAATCTCGGCTAAGTTCGCCAACAGCGCCCAACCGACAACTGGCCACATCTTGCGGAAGTCGCGGCGAAGCATGCCGTAATCGTCATGCAGTTCGTTGAAGACCTTCTCGGTCCGCTTGAGGTTGATGGTCTCTGGGTGGTGCGGACGAACAACGTGGATCAGTCGGTTAAGCCCACGACTCATGACCTGCGTAAACTCGCGGATGCGCTCGCGTTTGCCGATAACAAACGTCACCGTCAGCGTGCCAAACAAGATCGTAAAGGTCAGCGCGGCGGCAACAAGCATGATAAATCGGTTTACGTGGTCCTCAAGCGCCAGCAGGACAAGTGCCAACAACAGTAGCCCAATAAACGTAATGAAGGCTAACGAGAACCGTACCAGCTGCGCCAGTGTCGACTTGGCGGTCGAAACGCCGTCATGCTTGAGTCGGAGGGTCAGGTACGAAAACCCAGATATCCCACCGCTTGGGAAGACGTGATTCACAAAGTTAAGCTCGATCGCCGCAGGCACTAGTGTCTTCATTGGCAATGGCGAGTCCGTGGCCTTAAAAAAATGGAAGTACACCCGCCCCACACAGTAAAACGCCAAGAATTGCGCCGGGATCATCAGCGCCAGGACTAACAGATTCAGCTGCCCCATTTTTTCGAATGCCAGGGCGATATCGTGGCGGGCAAAAATCAGCACCACCGCAATGGCAACAAAAGTCAGAATGTTGATCCAGAGTTTTATTTTCATAAACTTGTTTCATTATATCGCACCAGTGGGTCAGGTTGCCAAGAAGATATTTCTACTTTATAAATAGCATGTCATGTCCCCTTGAACTCGGGAGAGCTAATGAGCATCATGGGAATCGTGTCGGTCAACACTGGCCAGACCGCCCTGCTGGGCCAGACGCCGCGTGGCACGGACGTCTACTCGGCCATCCGCAAAGCGCCCGTCGTGGGCGGCACGCCGATCTACCTCGGCCCGGAAGGTCTGTCCGGTGACGAGCAGACTGACACCCGGGTCGACAGGCGCAGCCAGAAGCGCATCCACGGCGGTCCGCTCAAGGCGGTCTATGTCTATCCGCGCGACCACTACCCTCGCTGGGTACGCGAAATGGGTGTGGTGCTGGTGCCGGGTGACTTCGGCGAGAACCTCACCCTCGACGACGTGGACGAGGGCGAAGTCATGATCGGCGAACGCTGGCGTTGGGGCGACGCGATCCTGGAAGTCACAGGACCGCGTCGTCCGTGCTACAAGCTGGACCTGCTGCGCGGCGAAGGCACGTCACGAGCGATGCAGGACAACGGTCGCTGCGGCTGGTACCTCAGCGTCATCGAACCGGGCATCGTGCCGACCATCGGCGAGATCCGCCTGCTCCACCGCCCCACGGAAGGCACCTCCATCCTGGACGCCTTCCGCGAGAAGATCCGTCGAGATTCGACCATCCCCGGGCCACCGGAGGACTGACGCCCGCCCTCGGCGCGCCCGCACCTGGACGCGCCGAGGGCGTTGCCCCTTCCTGAAGGACACAAACACGCTATACTAGAACTTATGATTACATGTATTCTCGGACGCCAGCCGGCATTTGGACTGGCCGAACTCGAAAGCCGCTTTGGCTCCGAGAACGTTTTGCCTTTGGGCGAGCTTGCCGCCGAGGTTGCGGCCGACGCCGAGGCAATCCCCTTCCACCTCCTTGGCAGCGTCATGAAGTTTGCCAAACCATTGGCAACATACGACTCAATCGAATGGTCGTCGCTGCTCACTTTTGCGGGCGAAACGCTGCAAGAAGTCCTGGCCGACATGCCCGAAGGCAAAATCAAGCTCGGCATCAGTGTCTACGACTTGCCGGTCAGCCTCAAAGTTTTGCAGCGATCCAGCTTGGAGCTCAAAAAAGCCGTCGTCAAAAGTAGCGGCCGCTCCGTTCGCGTTGTCCCCAACACTGGCCTCGAGCTCAACAGCGCACAGGTCATTCACAACCGCCTCACAGGCGATGTCGGCTGCGAACTGCTCTTTATTCGCGACGGGCGCCGCACGCATCTGGCGCAGACGATTTATGTGCAGGATATCGACGACTATGCCAAGCGCGACTTTGGCCGCCCAAAGCGTGACGCATTTGTCGGTATGTTGCCACCAAAGCTCGCCCAGACAATGCTCAACCTAGCCCAAGTTGGCCCTGGCGACCGAATGCTCGACCCTTTTTGTGGTACCGGCGTCGTCTTGCAAGAGGCCGCTCTGATGGGCGCCAGCGTTTATGGCACCGATATTAGCGAACGCATGGTGCAGTTCTCCCAGGCTAACCTGGAATGGCTCAAAAAGACATACGGCGTCGACTTCGACGAGTACCTCGAACCAGCCGACGCCATGAAGGCAACCTGGCAACAGCCAGTCGACCGAGTCGTGTGCGAGACATACCTCGGCCAACCAATGACAGAACTTCCCACCTCTGATAAATTCCAAAAAATCATGGACGAATGCAACGATATCACCACAAAATTCCTGACAAATCTGCGCAAACAACTGTCGGCTGGTGCACGAGCAACCGTCGCTGTCCCCGCCTGGTTTGATGGCCGAAAGTTTTTACATCTGAAGATTGTTGACGACCTCGAGAAAATGGGCTATAATCGGGTAAGTTTTAAGCACGCCGGTAACGAATCGCTGATCTACCACAGAAGCGATCAGGTCGTTGCCCGCGAGCTACTGGTGTTAACAGTCAAGGAGTAACCTAATATATGTCACACGTTAAAGCAGGCGGTACCGCCAAAAACGTCCACGACTCACCCGGCCAACGTCTCGGTGTGAAGCGCTTTGGTGGCCAAAAAGTCAACGAAGGCGAAGTTCTGGTTCGTCAGATTGGTCAGACCAAGACCGCAGGTCCTGGTACCTTTATTTCACGCGACTTTACTATTCACGCCGCAAAGACCGGCGTTGTCGCCTTCCAGAAAGTCAAAGTAAAGCGATTTACCGGTAAGACAGCTGTTCGTACCCAGGTAATGGTCCTTGACGAAGCTGCACCAGCTAAGAAAAAGTAAATACTTACGTCCAAACAAGAAACTCCCGGTCAATCGACCGGGAGTTTTGTTATGCGAGTAATTGTGGGCTAGCTCTGAATGCCCAGGTGATGCTTGATGCGCGATACAACATCGCCAATCACGACCTGTGATTTCACCAAGTAATCGTCGACGCCTAGCTGCTCGGCGCGTTCGCGGTCCTTGGCTTGGCTGAGTGCGGTCAACATAATAATGCGCACGTTCGACGTCTGAGCGGTGTTGCGCAAGATATCCAGGACATCAAAGCCACTAATCTTTGGCATCATCGCGTCCAGGACGATGAGGTCCGGCTTGTAATCGAGTGCGGTGCTGAGCGCGTCCTCGCCATTTTGAACATGGCGAACATCGAACCCTTCAAGTTGAAGGCGCGACACGTAGACATTCGCGAGCGCTGTGTCATCCTCGACTAGCAGAATTTTCTTCTTTGCGTCCATCTTGATCTCAGTTTAGCACTTTATTGGTTTTTTACGATAGAGTAAGCTCTATCCTTTTGAGGGTCGCGGTTAGCCTTGAGATCTTCGTCACTGATCTCAACTTTGACGTCTGGCTCAATACCCTCTTTGTTGATGTTCTTGCCATTTGGCGTGTACCACTTGGCAATAGTCACCTTCAGCTGGCCACCGCTGCCCAGGCTCACGATGTCCTGTACGCTGCCCTTACCGAATGTCTTCACACCAACGAGTTTAGCTGCGCCGTTGTCCTTCAGGGCACCCGCAACGATCTCACTGGCGCTAGCGCTCCCGCCATCAACCAGGACGGTTGTTGGGACGCCTTCCAGAACTGGGTTGTCGCCAGACTTCAGTGTTTCCTGAGTTACGCCGTCACGACGCTCTTGTACGATTGTCTTGTCCTTGAGCCACAAGCTGGCGACTTCTTGCGCAGCAGTTAAGTAACCGCCACCGTTGCCTCGCATGTCTAGCACAATGCCCTTCACGCCCTTGCTCTTGAACTCTTCAGCAGCCTGAGCGGTCAGCTTAGATGTGTCGCCCTCAGCAAAGCGCGAGATGCGGATGTAGCCGATTTTGTCATCATCCATACTGTAGGTCACACTTGGAGTAACAATTTCGTCGCGGACGATCGAGATTTCTTGAAGTTTGTTGTCGCGGACAACGCTGAGCTTGACGGTCGTACCCTTGTCGCCACGGATTTTACTGACAGCCTTTTCGATACTCCAGGTTGATGACTCTTCGTCATTGACCTTTACGATAGCGTCGCTTGGCAACAGACCTGCCTTGCGAGCTGGAGAGCCATCGATGGTTGCAACAATAACCAGCTGGTCGTTGCGTCGGTCGAGCTCTGCGCCAATACCGCTAAACTTGCCCTCTAGGTCACCAAAGAATTGCTTGGCCTCGTCATCCGTAAAGTACACAGTGTAAGGGTCGCCGGTCGCCTCAACCATACCGCGCTTGGCGCCATCGATGAGCTTCTGGGTGTCGAGTTTACCGTCGTATTTCTCGCGAAGTTTGCTATAGACATCCTGGACGCTCGCCAGGTTCAGCTGCGATGGCGTATCTTTGTTTTGGCTGTTGCCAAACGCTACGATCAAATCTTGTGAGCGCATGCCGCCCACAAACCCAACCACAGCAATAATTACACCAATCAAAATTACGGTACCAAGTTTAACTGTACGCCCTTGTTTAACTGGGCGAGGCACGTCTTCAGTAGCTGCCACGTCTGCTCCTTTGTCTTTCATGAATCTACTCCTATGATACACCACGCTGCGCGCTCAAGCGTAAGCTTTCTGTAATATTCCCACACTATGCGCGGCGTGGCTGAACGTTTGCGTAGAAATGTATAAACACCATGCCGGTCGAGGCTAAACGCTCTTGGCTGTATGTGCCCGTCTTGGCCTTGTTGTACTGACTGACGCTGATTGTGCCGTCATTGTGCACTGCCTCGACATACATCGAATGGCCAAATTCACCGTCTGGGATAATAGCTACGTCCCCTACCCTCGGCTGGCCGTCGACAGTGATGCCATTGGCGCGGGCGGCGTCTGGCCACATATTTGCGTGACCAAAACCATACGGCATTGTGCGGCCAGAGCTGGCAACTTTGTACGCGGTATAACTGACGCATTCGCGGTTGTACATACCCCAATCGTCGACGATTGTATCAAGCTTTGCCTGGCACCATTTGTCAGGGTAGCCGCCGCCACATGCAGGGCCCATGCTGGCCAGGGCGATAATTGGCACAATGCTAATAGTCAGCACCAGGACGGCAAGGCCCCAGCCAATTGATGCACGCGCCCGCTTTGGCAGCAAATGAATGCCGGGCAAGAATTTATCCATAAGTTCATGATACTACGTATCTCCCGCCGAGGGCAGGAGGCGGGCGTGTTGCTGCCCGAACCTCCTGCCCTGCGGCGTCTTGTGCTCAGCCCTTGCGAACCACGGCGTGGCCGCCGAACTGGTTGCGCAGCGCGGCCTCACCCCGCGAGGCGAAGTCACCGCCGCCCTGCGACGCGAACCGAGCCAGCAGCGACGCCATGATGACCTGCGCCGGCACCCGCAGGCGAATGGCCTCGTCGGCCGTCCAGCGCCCCTCGCCCGAGTCCGCGACCACCGGCTCCAGGCCGGCCAGGCCGTTGCCCTCGACCTCGAACGCCGCGGCCATCAGCTCCATCAGCCAGGACCGCACGACGCTGCCACGCATCCAGAGGTGCGCGATGGCGGCGTGGTCCAGGTCGAACTCGCTGGCCTCGAAGATGCCGAAGCCCTCGGTGATGGCCCGCATCATGCCGTACTCGATGCCGTTGTGGACCATCTTGACGTAGTGTCCGGCACCGGCCGGACCGACGTGCAGCCACCCCGGTCCGTGCGTCGCGTTGGGCGCCGGCGCCAGGGTGTCGAGGATGGGCGCGATGAGTTCCACGACGTCGTCGTCACCACCCACCATCATGCAGTAGCCGTTGTTCAGGCCGTGCACGCCACCGGAGGTGCCGACGTCGACGTAGCCGATCTGGCGCTCGGCCAGCATGGCGTGTCGACGGGTGTCGTCGTGCCAGTTGGTGTTGCCGCCGTCGATGATGACGTCGCCCGGGTCCAGCAGGTCCGCCAGCTCGTCGATCGTCTTCTCCGTGGCCGCACCCGCCGGCACCATGACCCACACCACTCGCGGCGTCTCCAGTTGCTCGACCAGCCCGCTCAGCGAGTAGGCCGCCGTGACGTTGACGCCACGGTGCCGCAGGTCGGTGATCGTGCGGGGCTCCTGGTCGAAGGCGACGACCTCGTGTTCGCAGCCCCGAACGAGCCGCTCCACCATGTTGCCGCCCATCTTGCCCAGGCCAACCATTCCGAGTTGCATCGTACACTCCCTGCAATCGAAGGACTCTTGTGAGCAACGAAAAGGGGCCTCGCTAGAGGCGCCCTTGCTCGGAGACAATTATATAACTATTTACTTGAAGTGAATATACTCGAGGCCACCGGAACTAATGCGCGCAGTGCTGTAGGTGCCGTTCCAGTCGGCGTTGTACTGCGAGATAGAGATAGTGCCGTCGCCGTGAACTGCCTCGACGAACATGACGTGACCGTAGTAACCAACGTTCCAGACGGCTACGTCGCCGACACGTGGGTTGCTGTCTACAGACAAACCAGCTGAACGGGCGTTGCCTGGCCACATGTTAGCGTTACCCCAACCAGTTGGGCTGTAGCCATGAGTGACGTATACCTTCCAGGCTGCGTAGCTCACACATTCGCGGTTGTACATCAGCCAGTTGTCGACGATGCTGTCCATTGGGGCGTTACAGTACATGCCCGGGTAACCGCCACCACAAGCAGGACCTGACCCTGCCGAGCCAATAAAGCGAGCGTTTGCGGCACGCTGTTGGGCGCGAAGGTCGGTGATTTTGCTGTTGTTGCTCGAGACGAGCTGACGGTAAGCGTCTTCCTGGCCCTGTGTTTCGGCCAGCAGCTGATTCTTCTGTGCTTCTTGTTCTGCCAGGTTAGATTGCAATGCCTTTTGGCTGGCGAGGACGTTCTCTACTTCCTGACGCTGTGCGGTCAACTTAGCCTGAAGGTCTTTAATTTCCTTCAAACTTTCCTGGATAGCATCGCGAATCTTGTTGCGGTATTCCTGCTTGTCGATAAAATCACTAATGCTCTTGCTGGAGGCAACCATCTCGAGCGGCGAAATATCGCTTTCGACGTACATCGAACGGAGGTTCTTGCCCAGGCCGTCCTTTTGCTTAACGATGCGGTCGGATGTTTCCTGGATTTTCTGGTTCAGTTGCTCTTTTTTGATTTCATTCGCAGAGATCTGAGCTTCGATGGCGCGCTTTTGGGTGTCGATGGCGCCAATCTGGGCCTGCAAGTTGTCGGCTTGAGCGCGCAGCTGACCGGCTTGCTCCTGGAAGGCACTCACCTGACTCTGGAGGGCGTTGATCTGGTCGTCAAAGTTATCGGCAAGCGTGCTTGTTGCCGGATAGATCGCCAAAAGCAAAGCAAGCAACGTACCAGAGGCTGCTTTGCGGAGATTTCCAAGGATGGTGATGTTTGTTTGTGTACGCATGCGAATCTTCATCATAATATCCTAAACCCTATGTCCTGTCAATTAAGCTTATGCTTTATAACTTGAGGTAACGGCGGATTGCCAACTGTGCCGAAAATACACCAATGAGGATGCCAATAACCAGCTGGCCAAGGAAGACAAGGACTGGCCACGACTGGAAGAACTGGACGGTACTGCCAACAACAATCTCGTACTGCGATAGCGAGTTTGCGCGGCTCAACAGAACTGCATAGACCAACACAACCGAGATGACCGAAGCCAGGACGCCGTACATTGCGGCCTCGACGATGAATGGACCACGAATAAAGTACTTCTCTGCCCCGATGAGCTTCATCATCTCGATCTCGTCACGACGGTTAAAGATTGCCATGCGGATCGTGTTAAAGACAATCATGATTGAGATAACAACAAACACTCCAGCTGCAACGAGCCCGGCCGTCTCTGAGAACTGCGAGACGTTGGCGATGTTGTCGATAGCCGCCTTGCGCTCGCCAGAATAACTGGTTGGCGTGCCGGTATCAAGCAACGACTTGTTCTTGTTGATAACGGCGTTAAGCTCCTCGAGCTTGTTCGGGTCTTTGGTTTTAACCTTCAGACTAGCTGGGAATGGATTGTCAGAGCCCAGCTCACCCAGTGCCTGCAAGTTGCTGAATTCAGTTCGGTTGTTCTGTTCAAAGTCGCGGCGTGCGTCTTCCTTGGACTTGTACGTCACCGATGTTACCAATGGAACTT
>DATEFF010000117.1:0-12688 GCA_035280785.1 Saccharimonadales bacterium (SeqCode) | reverse complement strand
CAGGCTGCTTGTGTGATAAGGGCACGATGGTAGCCTCCCGGCGGGAGCCAGAGTGAAGATAGCCGCGAGATTCGTCGGGCTGCTTGGGCATTTGGTGTGGGTCGTGAGGGTCCATATTCAAAATAACAGATGATTATCGTCAAGTTTTAGTATATAATTATGACGTTCCAGACACAATTTGGGAGTGCACCCCACTCCTGTTAAATTGGCACACTACGGGCGAGTGGCGGAATTGGTAGACGCGCGGGACTCAAAATCCCGTTCTGGCAACAGAGTGAGAGTTCGATTCTCTCCTCGCCCACCATAGAAAAAGACCGATTAACTTCGGTCTTTTTCTATTGTTTAGGCTGCGGTTCGCCAGCTTTGCGCTGCGGTCAGAATGGCAGCGGACGACGTCATGAGGATATCGTGCTCGCGCGCTGGCAGTGCGAAGTCACCCTCGATCTCGTCGTCGCGTGTACCGATATCTTTGAGGAGGCCACGGACTTCGGCGGCTCGGTCGGTGCCGCCAAGTGCGGTCGCCAGGCTTAACACGGGAATTCGCGGGTGGTACGCGCCCTTCGCTTCGGGTCGGTAGCCAACTTGGACGCCAAGCGACGACGATTCAGGGGCAGCAAAATGGATATGCACGTCCGTTGCTTCGTCTGCCCCGCTGAAGTCAATCTTTGCCGGCGCTGGCAATGCCACAAAGTCGGCACCCTGCGCCGTGGCGTATGTCAGTGCGGCGTGGAAGCCTAACTCCTCTACCGTTCCGCCCAAGCGACGGCGAACTCGTTCGTTGTTGGCGTACAGTGGCGCGTCTTTTTCGGCGGTCGCCATGGCCATTAGCCGCGTGTAAGCCAGGAAAGCTCGCGTGGCGTCTTCTGGCGATGGGACGGCAAGCTGCTCCTGTGACGGATCAATATCTAGGTAGGTCACGGCCGTAAGGTGCGTGGCGGCTGCGTACAAAATCTGCGGGTTGTCACGGTGGCCGCCATATAGCTCGGCGATAAAGGCTTGCAGTTTAGCTGGGTCGCGGTCGATCGCTGCCAGGTGGTTCTGGAGCCGTTCGCGTTCAATATCGTGCAGGGGTTTCTCGAGAGTTTCGGTCATAGTAAGTTTAGCTATTATATTTCATAATAGCTTTCCTAAGCAATTAAGGTTGGTATTAGGCAATACTTGTGGTGATTGCTTCGAATGGTCGGTTCAAGTTTTGGAGCCAATACACACTGGCCTTTGCGGCGACACTGCCGCGCCAGATCATCATCACTTCTTCCCATGGCGTGGTGCTGACGTTGCCGTCATGCGCTACAACCAGCTGATTCTGGTGGAAGACAACCAGCGTCACAGGATAGCTGATGGTAAATTTGTGCAAAGTCTCGACGAGCGTTGTCAGCTGCATACTAAACAGAATGGTCTTGGGGTAATAGACCGACTGGAACATCTTTTGCAGCTGGGCGAGGCTCAACACAAATGTAGTATTTGGTCGCTCCAGCAGCGTCGGCATGCTGCTTTTGAGCAAGTCGACGGCATCGCGCGTAATCAACGCCGGTTTGGACGAACGTTGCAGGAACGTCTCGAACAAAATAGCCGTTTCGGAGTTGCGGCCGGCATCACCGATCATAAGGACGGCGTCAGCCCATGCAGCCGAGGCTTCCAGTGGCGTCAGCGCGTCCTTGTTCATGCCTCCTGATATGTTTGTCGGCACGTAGACGCAGTCCAGCGCAAACTTGTCGATAACGGACTTAAGAGCATCCGGCAACACGGCGCGGCACTCGCCTACGCCTGCACTGAGTGCATCGTTGTAGGCTTGGGCGACTGCTGCAAATCCGAGCTTGTTGCCACCGACAATCAGGAGTTTGCCGGCCATACTCTTTGTTTCAGGGCGCTGCCACTCAATGTCGCTGTATAGCGCCTTGCCCTTCGCCTGTTTGTGCCAGTAGTCGAACTGCACTAGGCGACCTCATCCACGATATCGAGCTTGGTATGTTCGG
Source organism: Saccharimonadales bacterium (SeqCode) (assembly GCA_035280785.1). Classification (GTDB taxonomy): domain Bacteria; phylum Patescibacteriota; class Saccharimonadia; order Saccharimonadales; family EFPC-124; genus DATEFF01. Next base: position 10,715 of record DATEFF010000117.1, on the reverse strand, counting down.
ACAGCATCTGCTCGTTCTCGTCAAAGCCAAAGCTAGCGATGAGCTTTTTGCCGTCCAGGACGTGTGGCAGCCAGAACTTGTCGTCCTGCCACATCGTGTCGTACGGGATGTCGGCGTGCGCAAACCATTTGGGTGCCATCTCTTCGGTTTCGACTGGTTCACCTTCCCATTCGCGCGCTACAAAGACGTGCGTCAGCACGTCGGTCGTGCCGTCGGGGAATGTGAACGTGAGGTGCGCGACCTTCTCGAGCGGGCCAGGTTTGACGCCAATTTCTTCGTGACACTCGCGAGCGGCTGCTTCCTCGATTGTCTCGGTGCCTTCGATTTTGCCGCCCACGCCATTCCAGCGACCCACGCCAAAGCCTCGCTTTTTCATAGCGAGCAGGATCTCAGAATCTTTTAGGAGGAGCAGGAGTGTTGTGTGCTTCATTATGGCGTTGGGAAGTCTAATGTAATGCTAATTGGGCAGTGGTCGGAGCCCAAGACGCCTGGGTGGATCTCGGCTTCTTTGATGTGCTTCTCGAGGCTTTTGCTCACCAGGAAGTAGTCGATGCGCCATCCAACGTTGTTGGCGCGGGCGTTACCAAAGTGGCTCCACCATGTGTAGTAGCCGTTGCCCTTCTTGAATATGCGAAGTGTGTCGACAAACCCTGCGTCGATGAAGTTCTGGAAGCCTTCGCGCTCTTCGTCGGTGAAACCCTTCTTGCCTTTGTTTGGCTTTGGTCGCGCCAGGTCGTCCTCGGTGTGGGCAACGTTGAGGTCGCCGCAGAAGATTACCGGCTTTTTCTTCTCAAGCTGCTTACAGTATTCCAGGAAGGCTGGGTCCCAGTGTTTGTGGCGCAGCGGTACGCGGCTGAGGTCGTCTTTGGCGTTCGGCGTGTAGACGGTCACAACGTAGAAGTGCTCGTATTCGGCGGCGATGACTCTGCCCTCTTTGTTCGGGTCGCCGTAGGTGTCGCCGGTAACTTTGTATTTTTCGATGATGTCCTCTGGCAGGCCGTTCAGGACGGCCACTGGCTTGAGCTTGCTGAAGATCGCGGTGCCGGAGTAACCTTTCTTATCGGCTGAGTTCCAGTATTCCTCGTAATCCTTCAGGTCAACTTCGGCTTGGCCGCGCTCGGCTTTTGTTTCTTGCAGACACAGCACGTCAGGCTTGTGGTCAGCGACAAATGGCGCAAACAGCTCTTTGCGCACGACGGCTCGAATGCCATTGATGTTCCATGAATAAAGTTTGATCATATATAAAAGTATATCACCTCTGTGATTTGGCTCGTGGGGTGAACTCTGTTACACTTGCCGCCAGTGAACCTCAAGTATAAGCGCCTGTTAATAAAACTCTCCGGTGAACAGCTGGCTGGAGAGCACGAGGGCGGTGTCGACACCAAGCTGATTACCTGGATTGCAAATGAACTTAAGAAAGCGACCGACGCGGGCGCGCAGGTGGTCGTGGTGGTTGGCGGTGGCAATTACGCCCGTGGCAGCCAGCTGGTTGGTGGTGGCATTCAGCTCACAACCGCCCACTACGTCGGCATGTTGGCGACCGTTATGAACGCCATGGTACTTGATAATGTCTTTAACGCGAATGGCCTGCCAGCCCGTGCGCTCTGTCACCTGGTAGACGAAAAGGTCGCTGACCCCTACACCTATCGCCGCGCAATTAACCACCTAGAAAAAGGCCGCGTTGTGATTGTCGGAGGTGGCATTGGTCGTCCATACTTTACAACCGACACAGGCACGGTTAACCTCGCGCTCGAACTCGGCTGCGACCTGGTGTGCAAGACCACAAAGGTCGACGGTGTTTACGACAAAGACCCAGCCAAGCACGACGACGCCGTCAAAATTGACGATATGTCATTTGACCAAGCTGTCAGTGACGACGATATCAAGGTTATGGATAAGGCCGCACTCGGCTTGGCCATGGAAGAAAGCAAGCCAATTATGATCTTCGACCTGATGACCGAGGGTAACATCCTCCGTGCCGCTCAGGGCGAAGCAATCGGAACATTGATTAGCTAGGCGCGCTTGATTGCGCGTTGAGCTTCGCGCTCAGTGTCGCGGCGCTTGATCGTCTCGCGTTTGTCGTACGTCTTTTTACCCTTCGCAGTTGCGATGGTCAGTTTGATGTAGCGTGTGTTGGTTGTCATTGTGAGCGGCACGATAGTGAGTCCGCTGTCTTTGGCGGCGATGAGTTGCTCGACTTCTTTCTTTTTGGCGAGGATCTTGCGTGGATCGGTATCGACAACGCCGTCCTCTTTGCCTTGCGACTTCAGGGTGAAACTTGAGTTTGTTAGCCACAGCTCGCCATTTTTGACAGTCACAAATGCGCCACGCAGACTGGCGCGGCCGTCGCGGACCGAACGGACTTGTGGGCCGGTCAGTACAATGCCTACCTTGAACTCATCGTGGATATCGTAATCGAACCGCGCGCGGCGGTTTACGACAAGTTTGGCGTTTGTATCTGACTTCTTGGCCATAATAGATTTATTGTAACAGAGATAAGTTCAAAATTACTGAAGTGTTCCCTGGGCGACCGTGGTTGGTCGCCCGGGGAGACACCCCATCCAGCTCAGACGGGCACGAGCACGCTGTCGACGATGCGCGTGTAGGCCATGGGTTGCTCCATCGGCCAGGCATGGCCGACCGCGTCGTCCAGGATGAGCAGCATGCCTGGGTAGACGCGCTGCCAGTCCGGGATGGCGACCTTCTGGAGCACCAGTCCGTCACGCGACGGGTCCTTGGCGCCGATGTAGGTCACGCGAGCGTCAGTGTTCACCGGCTCGGCCGGCGGCACGTAGTTCAGCATGAACCGCATCTGCGCCACCCAGGCGCGGTTGTTGTACCACATCAGGCCACTGGCGTACCGTTGGTAGAGCGCGGCGTCCACGGTCGTGTCCCGCGGGGCGGGCACCGTGAAGCGGCTGATGTAGTTGCCGAGCGCGACGATCAGCGCCAGCATCGGGCCACCCCAGTAGAACCGGAAGGCGACCTTCAGCGTGGACCGAAGCCACTTCGGCGCCGGCAGGCTGGCCTCGTTGCTGGGCGTGCAGTCGAGGAACATCTCACAGATCGGTCCGTAGATGCTGCCCTCGCGCTCGTAGCGCTCGCGGAACAGCTCGCCGAGTTGGCCGCCCATGGAGTGGCCGTAGATGGTCAGTTTGCGCGGTGCGCCCTGTTCCATCATCTCGCCGAGCTTGGCCATGAGCGCCTCGTAGATGCGGTCGAAGACGACGGTAGTGCTGTGGTGGAGGACCAGCATCGGACCGTAGCGCCCGAGGATCGTCTGCATCCCCCGTCCCAACGGGGCGGGTGGGTTGCTGAATCCGGGCAGGAGGATGCTGGTGCGGACGTTGAGCAGGCCGTCGTACGAAGCGACGAAGACCTTGCGTGGCCGGCTCAGGACGAGCAGGCTGAATGCGTACTCGAAGGTCAACAGACCGACGATTATTGCGACTGCTAGGGCCAAGGTGGGGCTCCAAGTGAGATGGAGATGGATGAGGTGCGAACAGACGCGCCACTCTGTTACGAGAGCGCGACTTAGGCATTAATAATACAATTTTATGACCAATTGGTCAAGGTTGAGCTATTTGCTGAGCTGCTTGGCGATCTTTAGTAGTTGGTGCGCAGAATTGCTCCACGTAAACTTGTGGGCTTGCTCGACGCCGCGAGTGGACATGTCTTTGTAGTACTCTGGGTCCTCGAGCTTCTCCACTGCCTTGGCGAATGCTTCTGGCGAGTTGGCGTCGAAGTACGTGCCGGCTTGGGCGCATACTTCGTGGAAGATCGGCATATTGGTTGCAACAACCGGGACGCCCTGCGCCATCGCCTCAAGCAGCGGCAGGCCAAAACCTTCGGCCTTGCTGGCACTGACAAGCGCGTGCGATGTCTTGAGGAGCTCATTGTACTGCTCGTCGCTGGCGCCGTTCCAAAAGATAACTTGGCGTGGGTTGTCGATAAGCTTCTCTAACTCCATGCGGCGAGTCGGTGTAACGCGGCTAACGAGGTGGAGCTTGTAGTCTGGCAGGTGCTTCATGGCTCGCATGAGCAGCTCGACGTTTTTGTACTCCATAAATGAGCCGACATAGACTAGCTCTTTCTTGCGCTTGCTGCTGAGTTTGATCGGCACAAGTGACGGCGCGTTGTACACCACGCCAACCTTGCGGTCGGTCAGGTGCATCGCCTGGATGAGCTTTTTGGATGTCTGGCTGACGGTCGCGACATAATCCGCGTGGTTGAGTAGCCAGCGCTGTGGCCACTTGGCAATATGGAAGAGTCGCCAGGTAATGCGCGCCCCCAGAGGAAGCTGATGCGGCGGCGTTGGGAATTGGTAGTAGATGACGTCGTGCAGCGTAAAGATCAGCTTATATTTGCGACCCCACGCTCCCATGATCTGCATTGGCGAGAAGACAACATCGGCGCCGAGCTTGTTGAGGCGCTTGGCGGTCAGCAGCTCGCCCAGTGACATCGGGTTGCTAAGAACGACATACGGTACGCCGTCTGGTAGCATCTTGAGCTGGCGCTCGTCGTAAATAATCATCGTAACGGGGTGAATTTCGGCCAGAGCGGTAAGCAGATTCGCGGTATAACGGCTGATGCCGTCATGGACTTCAAACCGGGTCCAGCGTGCGTCAAAGAAAATATTCATGCTCTTATAACTGTACCACAGCAGTCGTTAAGATCAGCCCGGTGTGCTTGCCGCGCGAGAAATCTAGTATAATAGGTCCATGCGTATACTCATTGCCTCTGATTTACATTGGCCGAACATCAATGGTGTGGCTACATTTGGCCGCAACCTTGCTCAGGGACTTGCCGCTGAAGGCCACGACGTTTTAGTTATTGCGCCATCGCAAACTGGTAAAAAGTACGAAGAAATCGACCGTAACCATCGCGTGATGCGAACCAGCTCGGTTGTCTTCCCTTTCTATCAGAATTTCCGTATTTCGATCTCGCCGTACCGCGAGGTTAAGCGTATCATCGAAGATTTTGAGCCGGATGTCATTCACATCCAGACCCCTATGGGCATTGGCCGCGCCGCTGTCGGCTATGCCAAAAAGATGGATGTGCCACTGGTTGCAACCAACCACGCCATGCCAGAGAACCTGGTCGACAACTTGCGCCTGCTGGCGCCTTTTTCGCGTCCTATCAATTACATCCTCAAGGAGTTTGGCGCGCGATTCTATAACAACGCCGACTTTGTGACGCTGCCGACCGAAGCCGCCATTAACATGCTGAAGGGCGACTCATTTAAGGCGCCGTACATGGCTATTAGCAACGGTATTGACCTCACTCGCTTCGCGCCAGGCAAAGTGCCTGCCGAGTTCTACGACCGCTTTGACATCCCCAAGGGCAAGAAGATCGTGCTGTACGTTGGCCGTCTGGACGCCGAAAAGCACGTCTCTATCCTCATCCGCGCTGCCAAGCGTATTGTTGAGGGCCACGACGACGTTCACTTTGTGATTGTTGGTAAAGGCACCGACATGGAGAATCTCCAGTTGTTGGTTGAACGCCTGGACCTCGAGGACCACGTGACGTTTACTGGTCGCGTTGAGGACGAAGACCTCCCAATTTTCCACCAACTTGGCGATGTTTTTGCTATGCCCTCCCCTGTTGAGTTGCAGTGTCTGGCAATGCTAGAAAGCATGGCTACCGGCTCCCCTGTTGTTGCCGTAAACGTTGGGGCGCTGTACGAGTTGTGCCAGGACGGCCGCAATGGCTACCTGTACGACCTCGACGAAGACGACCAGCTAGCAGACAAACTCACCACTATCCTGACCGACGACAAGCTCCGTGACAAGATGGGCAAAGAGAGCCTGGCGATTGCCAAGACTCATGAGCTCGGCCACACAATTGCGCAGTTTGTTACCTTGTACAAGCACGTTGTTGCAATGCATCAGGCCGACAAGTCACCCGAGCTGGTTAGCTCAGGCGACGAGTGATAGAAACTCGCGAATAGCTTCAGCTGCTTCCTTGGGTGCCTCGCGGTGAATGAGGTGCCCTACATCTTGAACGACAACTAATCGAGCATCTGGCAACAGTTGCTCGATTTCTAGTTGGCCCTTCAGCGGCGCGATGTCGTCTACGGCGCCAGCGACCAATAGTGTTGGCAGGTGAATATTGGCGGCGTAATCAGTCGCAGTGTTATCGATGGATGCGTCGAATGCTTCTAGTAAAGCCTCTCGGGTCTGGAACGAGCTGAAGTGCTGGTGGTGATGGCGGTGAATGTCTTTGCGCAGCGCCTTATCCTTCGTCTTGGCCAAGAAGACGCTCGTTACCTGCACCATAGTTTTGCTGCTGAGGAGTTTGCGGCCTGCCTTCTCGGGCAGTTTTGCGCCGGCTCGGTAGTACATCTTGGCGCCGTAGCTCATGATTTTGCGTGGCCCTTTGAGCGGTGGCGACGCGATGGCGTTGACCAGGATGAGCTTGTCGAACAGCTCTGGCGACTGCGCTGCAACGCTGGATGCGACGATCGAGCCAAACGAATGACCCAACAGTGTTGGCTTGGCGGTAAAGTGCATTTGGTGCACAAACTCAGTCACAAACTTGGTATAGCCAGGGATGTCATGGCGTTGCTCTGTCATGGGCGTCGAATCGCCAAAGCCTGGCAGGTCCGGCACGATAATCTTGAAGTCAGGCAACGCCCGGATAATGTCATGCAGTCCGTGGTGCGTGCCACGGAAGCCGTGCACCATTAATATAGTGTGCGGTTTGTCGTCGTTGTAGACCCAGTAGCGGACGTCGCTGCCCAGGATATGCAGGTGGAAGGGTTCGGATTCTCTCATGTTGCTCTTATTATAGTGCAATGTCTGTGCGGGCAGCCAACAAAACTCGTTGGCTGCCCGCGGTCGACTACTGCCTCTCTGCGGGCAGTCAGGCTGCGCACAAACAGCGACGACACCGCCGTCTTGCCTGCGCCTCCCTTGCCTACGAATGCGATTTTCATGGTTTGCTCCTTCGGTTTTGGCAGTAGCGCCAAGAGCAAAGTTACAGGCCTTTACAGATAAATGCAAAAAAGTCGCAGATACTACGACTTTTGCAAAAATCTACAGGTTAATTGTCGGCTTCGGCTTTGCGGATCTCGCTCTTCACTGCGTCCCAGATAGTCGGGTCGCCATTCACTTTGCGCCAGTACCACCACTCCCCGCCCCAGAGGTCGATATCCTGGGCGCCGATCTGGCGGGCGAACTTAATACTCTTGCCGATTTGCTCGACGCTCATGGACTTGTCTTGCTCTTCGCGGCTTAGCTCTTTGGTGTCGCGTGGACCCCATGGCTCTAGCTGGAGCTCATGGATGAAGATCGGTTTGTGATGCATCCAGTCGATGACCATAGCGCGAGCGCGGTGATACCAGATTGGCGTTGGGTACGTGATGTAGAAATGCCACGGGCTAAAGGTGTTCCAGACGGTGCGGTAGACCGAGAAGCCGAATTGGTCAGGGGTTGGCTGATTGATTGGCAGACCATGTTGGTCGCTGAGGCTCATGCGGATGTTGCGGTTGGGGTCGAGGCGTTTCACGAGGTTGTATTCTTCTACTAAGCGCACGCGGTCCGGTGGGCCGCATTTGCCGAACCAGTTGTTGACCGCTTCGTTCTCGAGCTGCCAGTTGGCGACGGTTGGGTTGTCTTTGTAGCGGTTGACCACGATCTCCATGTAGGCGTAGATGGCTTGCTTCCATTCGTTGCCGCTGAGCTTGGTCGCCCACTCTGGCTCCCAGCATTCTGGCCAGCGAGGTTGGCGCAGGCCGAGTACGAGGTCGACCTTGGCGCCGCGCTTGGCGGCTTCGCTAATTTGCCAGTCGAGGTCGGTGAAGTCGAATTGCCCGCGCTCTTTCTCGTGCGCCGACCAGTAGCTCATGAGGCGGAAGTGCCTCAGCTGCATGTCGTCCAAGATCGCTGTGAAGTTATCCTTCCAGTCCAGGCCAAACTCTTCGCTGCGCTCTTTACTAAAGCTCACGCCAAACGTCGGGTTCTTGACCGGTATAAATACGAATGCGTTTAGGAAGCCGATGAGCAGCATAATGCCGACAAACGAGCCAAGTACAATGCTCCATGCTTTATGGCGCTTGATAAAGCTGATGATCCCTTGGGGTTTATTCGCTTGTTTTTTCTTTTTGGGCATAGCGCTTGTGGTTTGTTATGTATAGTGTAGCACGTGGCTGGCTACAGAAGAATACAGGCGTCGTGGGCGGTGCCACGCGAAGTTTCGATACCAAAGAATGTACGACGACTCAGTTCTACGGAGTAGTAAATTCCGCCGGGCTTGTAGGCTGAGCCACACCAAGACCTAGCAGTGTCATCTGGCGTGCGATAGACATTCTCGACACGTTCTTTGAGCGTGAATTCAAATTTAAAGATGGTATCCATTAGCGGGAGGTGCTGCTGGTCTTTTAGTTGGGCTTCTGCTGCCTTTCGCGCCTCGCCCGTATATCGTTCGGCCCCATCCGGCATAAAGAAAGGGATGCCATACGCAAGTGCGATTATCGCAAGGATTGCCCCAATGACAATTCGTGTTTGCTTAGAGTTGGAACTGTGGGGTGTAGCTTCGGACATAGTGCCCGAATTAAACCACTCCTTGCCCCACAGTGCAATAAGCCGGGCCAAGGTGTGGTAGAATCGCGGCATGAGTAAAGCAAAATCTGGCTTTAAGCTTATTCTCAAGGGACTGGACCTGACGTTGTTGGCATTTATATTCGCGCCGATTCTATTGTTGGCAATTGGTGCCATGATCCCTCTATCTATGTCCGACAATGTCGACAAGTATCAAGGAAATGAGCGCATCGTGGCGCAGTCAGTCCTAGACTACACGAACGAGTTTCGTAGTCATGGAAAGGAGATGGTTGGTGGTATCGGCGTATTTAAGCGGCAGGTTTACGAAGTTATTAGGCGCGATGTTCCGAAAGCTGGTGTTTTCTCTAAATGCAAAGAATTTTATGAGGTCCGCATTGCCGACCTTGGGTTGTTCGGCTTAAAGGGCGTCGACGAGCACGGCAGATACGAGTGCATTAATTAGATAAGTTTAGAGGGTGCCCACCCCTTTGTTGTAGTTCAGCCCGTGCCGGCCCAGTGTCGCTCCGCGAGGGGGCGAGCCACCGAGCCGGCGGGGCCGACGAGTGACTTATGCAGCCCACTCATGCTTGTCGCCACGTGTTACCGGGCGACCTTGAACAGCACGCTGGTGTTGGGGCCGGAAGGGTTGCTTCCGCCTCGCCACCATGTCTCGTAGACCAGATCGCCGGAGGCCGTGTAGACCTGTTGGTCCGGGCCGTCGGCGCTCTTGTCGAACGAGGTGATGTTGCACTGGCTGATGTTGATCAGCGTGCTACTGCCGCTGTTCGGTCCGTTCCACCAGTTCTCTTGCACGCGACAGCCGTTGGTCTGGTACAGCTGGTGGTCGCCGTTGTAGACCGTCTTCTTGATCTGACCGGCGTTGGTTTGGCCAACGGTGATCGTGCCGTGACTGACCCCTGTGCCGTTCGCACTGTTCCAGTACGTCTGCCACGCCGTGGTTGACGTGCCCGTGTACAGGAGTTGCCCGCCGTCCGGCAGGTTCGCTCCCTTGTCCAGGCTGCGGATGTCGCCCTGGGTGATGTTGATGACCGAGCCGTGGTTCACGGCCGTGTTCGGTCGCCACCACAGTTCGTACACCCACGTCGGCGTTGCGACGTACAGTTGGTCCGTGCCGTCCGGTCCCCGCGACTTCGTCATGGTGACCGGGTCGTTCACGATGTCCAGGCGGTTGACGTGGATACCATCCCCGCCCTCGCGCCACCAGACCTCGTACGGACCATCACTCGCCAGCAGGTACAGCCGGTGCGTGTACTGGCCGCCGTCCGTGACCGGATCGGCGATGATCTGACGCACACCAGTCAGACCGGTGACGATCTTGTTGTGATGCAGCCCTTCGCCAGGTCTCCACCACGTCTCCCACACTCCGTCCGGCACCGCCGTGTAGAGCGACTGCGTCGTCCCATCCGGCTCGTTGACTTTGTCGAAGCCGACGATGTTGTCCTGGGAGATGTGGATCACCTCTGTGGCCTGGACGCCTTCGCCGGGTCGCCACCAGGCTTCCGTCACGGCCGACTTGGTCGCGGCGTAGAGCTGGTAGGTGCCGACGTGGTCCGTTCGGCGCTTGACCGATTTGATGACCGGCAGCGGAGGCGGCTCTGTCGCAGCGGGCGGACTTCCGAGGTCCGCATAGGCTTCAGGCACGTCTCCAGCGCCTGGAGCTGTTGGGAAGGTCCAGGCCCCACGCGTGTAGGTCCTGACGCTAGTCGTGAACCTCAGCCAGCCCCAGTTATCTGTCGGATTCTGGAACCACTGTCTGGTTAGGAAGTAGTCGTAGCCGTCGTGACCGAAGACACACCAGCCTGGCGAGTAGTTCCACGCCTTACACAGCAGTGCTTCCGCCGGGTTGGAGCTCTCCATTCCCCAATAGCTGGGTACCCAGGCTATCTCGAACTCCGGTTCGGGTTGAGTGGGGGCTCCTATCCACCACAGGGTTGCGTAGTACGCCTTGCCCGCCTGTAGTTGGTTGGTTAGGATTCCCGTGACAGCTGGCCTCCAGGGATGACCCTCGTCGTCGTAGGCCACATCATGCGCAGCGCCAGGGAGGTTGCTGCTGATGACGTAGCCCATCCAGTTTTCGGGCAAGTCGAAGCCCCAGAGTACGAAGTCGATCTCCAGCCTCGTGGCGAAGCAGCGAAGGTTCTCGATCTCTGTGCT
>DATEFF010000116.1:0-3649 GCA_035280785.1 Saccharimonadales bacterium (SeqCode) | reverse complement strand
AAGCCCGTTCTGTTCAGTCTGCCAGCGATGTGCTGCCGGAGGCTCAGTGCCTCGGCGTTGATCTCGCTGGCGGCGGCGTGGCTGGCCGGGATGTAGGCCGCACCCGAAAACCACATCAGGACATCTCGGGGGCTAGCCGACTGGGCCAGCACCGTTCGGACCATGCCGCGGAATTGCAACACGGAGTCCGCCGTGAAGAAGCCCAAGTAGCCACGGCCCGTGTGCGGGTTGCTCAGCGCGACCGCGACACCAGTACTTACCGTTGTCGCACGTAGGATCGCTCCCCTTCCTGCATATTTCCACTCTCCAAGTTCAACGTCGATCGGTCGATTTTGGGCCACGGCGACAATATATACCACAAAAAGGTTGTCAAGCTCAACTGTTTTAATCTATACTTGGAGGCATTATGGCATCTAGCCCGCTAATCCACCAGTTACGATCCAAGTTCGAAAAGGCCGCATTTGTGCGAGCCCGGGTCCGCTATGGTAGCGCAACAATCTCTTTGCAGACACACGCACGTACCACGTTCAAAGCAGGCACTGCGCTTTCAAAATAAACAACCCTTAACCTTTAAAATCACACCTAAATCAATACCCTCTACATCAGGAGTTTTCTATGTCTACAACCAAACAAACTATTAAACTGTTCGTCGGGCACGCCACGCGCTACCCGCAGTTCCTCATACCGCTACTCATCGTTTTGCCGATCAATATTTTGGTGGGCGACTTCCTTCAGCCGTTCATTACATCGCAAGTTCTGCAACAGATTTCGCAGGGCAACTACAACCCGGATGATTTATGGGGCAGCTTTGGCACGCTCATCATTCTGTTTAGCGTTGCCACGGTCTTCAGCGCCATTATTGGCTGGCGCATCATCGTCTGGCTTATCTGGCACCTAGAGCTTCGCGTTGTGCGCGACATTTCGCAGCGTGTTTTTGACCACCTGATGCGTATGAGCTCGAACTTCCACGCTAACCGATTTGGCGGTTCGCTCGTGTCGCAGGCAACAAAGCTGACGGGTAGTTACGTCCGATTTACGGACTCGACCATCTTCAACCTGTACACATTGGTAATTGCCATTACGGCAACCATCGTCATCTTGGCGCCACGCGTTCCGCTGTATGCCGCTGCGCTTGTAATTCTGTCAGTCGCCTACATTATTGGCACGATGTTCTTCAGCCGCCCTGTCCGCGAAGCCAACACTGTCGAGTCTGAAGCGCAGAGCAAACAGACCGGCTACCTTGCCGACAGCATCAGTAACGTCATGGCTATCAAGAGCTTTGCTGCCAGCAAGCAAGAAAGCATGGGCTACTGGAAATCCGCCACGTTCACCAAAGACATGGGGCACAAATCCCTCCGCGCCACAACAATGCGCGAGACATACGCCAGCGTCATCACCAGCAGCATCAGCATTGCGGCCATCATCCTGGCCGTGGTCGCGGTTGGCTGGTTCAAGGCCGACGTCGCCACCGTCTTCTTGGTTGTAAGCTATACCGGCGGCATTGGTATGCGACTATGGGACTTCCAGAACGTCTTGCGCCAATATAACCGTTCGTTTGCGGACGCCAGCGACATGGTCAAGATTTTCGAGATCGAACCAGAAGTCCAAGACCCGCTCAAGCCCGCCAAGTCACGTATCAAGGCTGGGGCTATCGACTTCAACCATGTTGAATTCGCCCACGACGGCGCAGACAAGAACGATGCGCTGTTCCGCGACCTTGACCTGCACATCAAAGCTGGCGAGAAGGTCGGCCTGGTTGGTCACTCCGGCTCAGGCAAGACAACACTGACTCGCCTGCTCCTACGCTTCAGCGACATCGACGACGGCGAGATTGCCATCGACAACCAAAACATTGCCAGCATTACCCAGGACGATTTGCGCCGCAGCATTAGCTACGTCCCACAGGAGCCGCTGCTGTTTCACCGCACCATCAAAGAAAACATTGCCTATGGTCAGCCAGACGCAACCGACGCAGAGATCGAAGAGGCTGCGCGCAAGGCACACGCCAGCGAGTTCATCGACAAGCTGCCACACAAATACGGCACACTTGTTGGTGAACGCGGCGTTAAACTGTCTGGCGGTCAACGACAACGTATTGCGATTGCCCGCGCCATTCTAAAAGATGCACCGATCCTCGTGCTAGACGAAGCAACCAGTGCGCTGGACTCCGAAAGCGAGCGCTTAATCCAGAAAGCTCTGACTGAGCTCATGAAAAATCGCACCGCGATCGTCATCGCCCACCGCCTGAGCACAGTACAAAAGATGGACCGCATTGTCGTACTCGACAATGGCAATATCCTCGAGCAAGGTAGCCACGCTGAACTCGTTGAGGGCAAGGGTACCTACGCCCAACTATGGGCGCACCAATCTGGCGGATTCATAGAAGACTAACTATGATGCGAACCAAACGAGACCCAAGCGTCGACCGCCAGACTATTGCCATCTTCTGGCGCGTCATCCTCGGCAATAAACCCCTGTTCCTCCGTTCACTCGTCTACATGATCGGCGTCGTGTGCATAAGCGTGCTGGTACCTTTGTTTATCAGCCTCACACTCGCCGGTCTGGCGACGCGGAGCGGGGACGTCGTCAGCTACATCTTCCCACTCGCAATTGCTGCGGGCGTAGGTGTTCTGGCAAACCTCTACGGATTCAGCAACATCCTGAAGCTCCAGGCCAAATGCCAAGCGGATACGTTGGAACTTGCCATGCGAACGCTACTGGGCCGCAGTGTCGGCTTCCATACCAACACCATTGGCGGCAAGCTCGTTAGCAACGCGCTCGACTTTCCAAACGCTTTTAGTCAGCTAGTTGGCGCCGCGTATATCAACATGACACCGTTCATTTTGATTATGGTGGTTGGTATTTGCGTTGTACTAAGCCGCTCGCTGCCCATGGGGTTAGCGCTAGTTGGCGTTGTTGCTATCACGCTCACACTGACGCTCATTGAGAGCCGTCGACGCCTGCACCTACGGCTTGAGCGCAAAAAGGCCCAGAACGAAATGATCGCCCATGCGTCCGACACGCTTGTAAACGCCCAGGCGGTCAAAACATTCGCCCAAGAAAAAGGCGAACTCAAGATGCACAACATTCACGCCGGAAAGCTGCTAGACCTGCGCCTGCGCGACTGGAATCAAACGGCGCGTTCGGGCTCTGCACGCATGGCAGTCTTGCTGGCGCTACAGATTTCGTTTATTGCGTTTGTCGGCTACCTGCTACACCAAGATCCGTCGGTACTGGCCATTGGTATCTTTAGTTTTAGCTACATGCTGACGCTCACAAGTCGCCTGTTTGAGATCGATTCCATGATTCGCAACGTCGAAGAAGCCCTGCTGTCTGCCGCATCAATGACTGAAATTTTGTCGCAGAAGACCGAAATTGTAGACGCCCCACACGCCAAAAGCCTTACGGTCACCGATGGCCAGCTCGAGCTAAAAAACGTCGACTTTGGTTACCACGACGATTCAAGCAACGAAAAAGTCTTCACCCGCCTGAGCCTGCACATTCCCGCTGGTCAAAAGGTGGGACTGGTTGGCCCAAGCGGTGGCGGCAAGTCGACACTCACCCGCCTACTCCTACGTTTTGACGATATCGACGAAGGCTCAATCACCATCGACGGCCAAGACGTACGTGAGGTTACACAAGCCAGCCT
>DATEFF010000115.1:0-10974 GCA_035280785.1 Saccharimonadales bacterium (SeqCode) | reverse complement strand
GGGGTTGATGTCTCGGTGAGCCGGGGTGCGCAGCCAGGCCATGTCGGCCAGGCGTTCCTCCAACGTCACGGGGGCCGCAACGATGGGGAGGAGGCGAACCTCCGGGCGGTGCTCCTTCCAGGCCAGTTCCGTCTCGTACGGGATGTCGTAGTCGGGGTAGCACCGGTCGGTCTGGCTCTCGATGAGGTCCAGTTCGTCCTGGAGGCTGTCGAAGTAGCCGTCATCCAGGTCGGGCCAGCCGTCGGCGCCACCGTAGCGGTAGCCGAGGCTGTCGTATGAACCGAAGTCATCGAATCCGTCGTCCCCGAAGGGGTCGTCGTACCGTGAACTGAAGGGCGTCAGCGACAAGGCCAACTCCTCTCTCGGCCGCCAGCTTCTTACACTGGCGGAATGGCAATATTTTATACTAATTACTCTATAAAGTCAAATATAAGTTCAATGTGCGGGTGACCCGCCCCAGAGGTCGAGGTACTGACCTTGGGGCGGGGCCGCGTTCACGGACGGGACATGCGGTGGGTCTCCAGCCAGCGATAGACGGCGAGGCCGACCAGCGGCATGGTGATGACGCGGATCTGCCGGTCACCGTGACCACCAGGAGCGGGCTGCGTCTCCGCGGCCAGCAGGTCCAGCACTTGCCGGGTGTGGGGACTCGTGCGCCCCCACAGCTCGATGGACGTCCGCAGCCAGTGCACCAGGTTGAAGTGCATCCAGTTGGGGTCGGCCTGACCGTCAGGCAGAGCCGTCCATTCCTGGTGCGCCAGCTTGTGCAGGTCGCACGCCTCCAGGAGGTCGCCTCGCGCCGCGATCAGGCGGGCACGAGCGTCTTCCAGGCAGGCCAGGCGGTTGCCGTCGCCGCTGTGGAGGTTGGCGATCTGCGCCGGCAGCGTTGCGGCCAGCTCCAGGCAGTCATTCCGCGCGTCGCGGAACCGAACCAGGCCGAGGAGCCGGTCACGCAGCATGTCACCGTGAGCCATGGAGTTCTCGAAGCCGGGAACTCCCTGGACCGCCTCGCTGACGAGTCGCGGTGAGACGTAGAACATGCCGCCACCCACGCCAGCCTGGTTGTCTGTCAGGCAGACCAGCAGGTGGAACAGCGTGTGCGCCTGGGGCTCGTCAGGGAAGTCCTGCTTGAGCTTGAGCGCCGCGCGGTATGCCGGTCCGAGTCGCCAGTGTCGGGTCAGTGCGTCGACCTCGGCCAGGCGATGGGCGAACGTCTGTGCGTTGGGCATGGTGCCTCCTAGGAAGTGGGAACTTGCTGGTCGTATGTGAGTTGAAAGACTTCCTTGGTTGCCGCCAAGAAGGCCTTGTTGAGATCAGCTTGCGCGGCCCAGAAGTAATTGGGCGCGCACCGACGTCGCATCGGCTGTAGCGCCACTGTTATCTGCTCGCCGCGGAGGCCCAGTCGAATGCGGAGTGCGCCGTCAAACTCGACGATGTATCCCTTCTCGAACTGGCCTGCCAGAATCATCTGCGCCGAGCCAGCAACTAAGTGCCGGACAGCGCTGGCGAGTAATTTCCCCGTTAGGCTTGGCATGACGTGTGCCTACTTTCCAATCCCCGTTGTCGCGTCTCTGTGAACGCATTACATACTTTAAAACATATTCGGCATAAATTCAAATGACGCACTCCTGTTGCATCTGATATAATGGGCGCATTATGAGTAACACCGAGGTAACCCTAGACAGTATCGTAAATTTGGCCAAGCGCCGTGGTTTTGTATTTCAAGCGAGCGAAATCTACGGAGGACTGGCTGGATTTTGGGACTACGGCCCCTACGGTGTTGAGCTTGTTAATAACATCAAGCAACTTTGGTGGCGCGCAATGGTCTTCGAAAATCGCGAGATCTACGGCGTCGACGGCGCGATTATTCAGAACCCGAAGCTTTGGAAGGCGAGCGGTCACGTTGCTGGCTTCACTGACCCAATGGTCGAGGACACAAAGAACGGCAAGCGTTACCGTGCCGACCACTTGGCTAACACTGACAGTACTGACCTCAACGAACTTAAAGAGTTGCTAAAGGATGTAAAATCGCCAGATGGCAACCCTCTCAGCGAGCCGCGCGTTTTTAACATGATGATGAAGACGTGGATTGGCCCAATCGAGAGCGACGATTCTGTCGCATATCTTCGCCCAGAAACTGCTGGTAGCATCTTTACGAACTACGAGCAGGTGCGCGAGACGACTCGAAGCAAGATTCCATTTGGTATTGCGCAGGTTGGTAAGGCTTTCCGCAACGAGATCAGCCCACGCGACTTTATTTTTCGTGTGCGCGAGCTTGAGCAGATGGAGATGCAGTACTTTATTGCCCCCGATATGCAGGGCGAGCAGTACGAGCGCTGGCGCGAATTTGCTTGGAAGTTTTTGACCGAGCGCCTAAAGATCAACGAAAAGAACCTGCAATGGCATGAACACGGCGCCGACGAGCGCGCACATTATGCCGCCGCCGCTCACGACATTTACTTTAAGTTTCCACAAGGCTTCAAGGAGCTGTGGGGGACTCACAACCGTACCGACTTTGACCTCAGCAGTCACATGAAAGAATCTGGCCGCGACCTGTCGTACTTTAACGAAGCAACCCGTGAGCGATTCGTGCCAAACGTTATCGAAAGCTCAGTTGGTGTTGGCCGCATGATGCTCGCCGCGCTGACCGACGCCTACACAGAAGAAGAAGTGAACGGTGAGACTCGTGTTGTGCTGAAGCTCGCTCCAGAGATCGCACCAGTCAAAGTTGCTATTTTGCCACTTAGCAAGAAGCCAGAACTGAGCGCCCTCTCTGAAAAAGTGTACACTGATCTTGTTCGTAGCACTGGCTACAACATCGAATACGACGAAACACAAAGCATTGGTAAGCGCTACCGCCGCCAAGACGAGATCGGTACGCCATACTGTGTTACCGTCGACTTTGAAAGCCTCGAAGACAACATGGTCACCGTCCGCAACCGCGACACAATGGAGCAGAAGCGGGTGAAGATTGAAGAGCTGCGCTCGGAACTCGTAGGACTCTAACAATGTGGGGGAAAGTCAGATCAATACTGGTCGACTTTTCCGGGATTTGGGCGACGCTCGTCATTCTTGCATCGCTTCTTAATATAACGATCGACCTAAACAATAACGTCTGGCGCTATGTTGTCGTCGGGCTGCTCATTCTGTTACTCGCCGGTAACGTGTTTACTTCTACGCGCCAGCTGCGCTCGGCTCGCGCCAAGCGCATCATGGATCGCACCCTTGGCAATGAACAGGAGAAGGCTGATAAGACCTTAACCGCTAGTATTGTTACCTTGCCAACGCAGAGTGTTTTGGAGAGCGCATACTTTTTACTCGTCGAGCGCGCCAAACAATGGTCGGACGATTCGAGCATCGGATCGTTCTCGTTCATGAACTCTTATCACGGCGACATGACACCGACCGAGAGTTTTGACCTCACATACAGCTCGTCATGGAAGGGTTTAGTTTGTACGGCGAAGTTCGCAAACTATATGGAGAAGGGGGAAGTGTCGGAGCGCTTCGAAAAGGAGCGTGACTCTATGTTCAAGAAGCGGCCAGTCGAGCAGCCTTTTTTTGCCGTTATGCCTAACTGGCAAAAGGCGATGCGCGCGGCAATCGATTCGGTGTCTGAGGAACTGGACGGTGCTAGCTCGATTGTTGTATCGATGTATGACTCGGCCGACTATGCCCGAAGCGAACAGAAGGCGCCCTACGCGTCTATCTACATTCGGTACGATAAGGGTAAAATGGAGAGCTCTAAGCTTTTCCGGTTCGATGGTACGGTGCTGTCCGACACGGATAGCGGTAAGAAGATCACGATCAAGTAATGAACGAAGAGTCCCGCAACAAATACAACTACATCGTAGCCCTTTTGGCTGCGTTGTTTGCACTCATTACATTCCAGGGTGATCTGAAGGCGACGTTGCACTTTGGTCCGCTGAGCGTGGAATGGCTGGTGCTGGCGTGGGTGATGATCGGCCTTATCGGCCTGTCGGTGTATGTTGCCGCGCTGAGCTACTCGCTGGACTTTATGAGTCGCTCGCGTTTGGCATGGCTGTCTGGTTTGTCGCAGCGCCTGGGTGGTTGGTTGTTGGCCGCGGCCGACAACTTGTACTTTGTGGGCATGACATTCCCGCTGCAAGTTGGATTTGCCTGGGGCATCAGCTGGGTTGCCGAACATCTCACGCCTGATGCGTTCAAGAACGTGGTCGGGCTGATTGCTGCGCTTGTTAGCGTGACGGCGTCGTTTGTCATCGGCTACGCGTACTCTCGTGAGCGCAAAGAGTCGCGTCAGCTCGCAACGCAAAAGGCGCTGCAAACGCTCAACGCAAAGACACTCGAGAATGCCGAAGAGCTCATCAAGCAAGGCGCGTACAATTCTGGCATTATCGAGGCGGTGAAGGTCCTCGAGATCCGCCTGAAGGAGCTACTGCTGACGAAGCGCGGCTACGAAACCGACACCGTATCTGTTCGTAAGCTCGTGGCCATGGCGCGCCAGGACGGGCTGCTCACCAAAAAAGAAGCAGCTGAAATTATCAAGATTCGAAACATCCGCGCCGTTGCCGCCCAACTGTCTGGCGAAGTCGACCGCACCGACGCCCAGAACCTCCTCAAGCGCGTCAAAGAGTTACTGACCGGTCCGCTCAAACAGGACTAGCTGGTACAATGGGGGAGTTAACCGAGGAGGTGAATCATGGGATTTTTTGAAAGTTTGAAACGATTGGCGAATGGCGAACCTGTCTTCCAGGAAGGCGATAGCGGCAAGGGCTGGGCTGGTGCAGATGGTCGCGAGCGCAAGCCGGCAGAGGGCGCGCAGGCTCCAGAGCAACAAGGCGCACAGCCGCAGCAACCCGCACACGTCATGGATGCCGGCGTCCAAAAGGGCAACCCCAGCACATTCCCGGCAGTCTACGTTAAGCGCACTCGTACACAGCAAAGCGGCAGCAACCAAACGGTTTACGTCAGTATTTACAACAGTTCAAACCTACCTATAGAGATCGAGGAATTTGAAATCATGGGCCGCTCGCAGCACTACAACTACGACCTGCGTCCCGGCCAAGAGCGCGAAGTCATGGCGTACAACGGCCCGCGTAGCAAAAGCGAAGGCCACCACGAGGCTCGCCTGACGTATAAAACCGAGGAAGGCAAAGATTACTTCCAGTCCATTCACGACGTCGAATATCAGTTTGAGCAGCACGACCAAACATATTCCATCGAGGAAGTCCGCTTGCGTATGCCTATTCGGGACATTTACGGTTAATGGATCCGCTGGAGCTCATTCGTACATATCTGCCAACGGGCAGGATGATGCAGGTCGCGACGGTTAGCGGCGATCAGCCGTGGATTTGTACGGTGTACTTTGTGGAGGACGATGATCTCAACCTCTATTGGCTGAGCTTGCCAACTCGCCGCCACAGCCAGGAGATTGCGGCGCATAACAAGATCGCCGTGGCTGTGCCGATTAAATTTGATAAGCCGGTTACTGGCATCCAGGCCGAAGGCACCGCTGAAGTCGTGGACGACAAGCAGGTAATAGCGGATGTAATGCGACGCTATGTCGAACGCTATAACTCTGGTCAGCAGTTCTATGACCGATTCGTAGCGAGCCAGAACCAACATGTGCTGTATAAGTTTACACCTTCCAAATACGTGCTATTCGACGAAGTTTCGTTCCCAGACGATGGTCGCAAAGAAATAAGTTTATAGTGGCGCGGAGCCGCCGGGCAGGGTGATGCCACGGCGGCTCCGCAGTCAGCGGGGTTGAGCACTTAGCGGGTGCTCAGGTCCGGAGCGGGGTCGGTGAAGGAGCCTCCGACGCACTGGCCTTGACCCTTTTGCAGGGCGAGGGTTGTGCCTTCGAAGGTCCCGTTGGCGTTGACGTGGGTGAGCCGAACGCTCACGCGGAACGTCGGTCCGCCGGTTTCGCACAGGTTGACGCCGACGATGTCGCCGGGCTTCATGCCTCGCGAGTTCGACGGGACGGTGCTGACGATCTCGTACGTCTTGGACTCATCAAGTCGCATAGTGCGGTTGATGCCTTCCTCTTGCAGGGAGTTGCTGAACTGCACTACTGTAATTCCAGGGGCGACATCTGTCAAGAAGCGGATGGTACAATGCGTGTATGAACATGACCGCCCAAGACGCCCAACAGGCACTGCGCAAAGTAGCACGGCCTGACCGAGTTGAATCAACCGCACGATTTTTTAAGGCCTATCCAGGTGGTTACTCCGAAGGCGACAAATTCTTGAGCTGCTCGGTGCCGGCGACGCGATTAGTGGCGAAGGAATTCTACAAGCTGCCCCTGCCTGAGCTCAGCAAGCTAATCTCTAGCGAGTGGCACGACGACCGTTTGCTTGCACTTATTATCCTGGTGCGTCAGTACCAAAAGGGGAATGAGACCGAGCGCGCAGCGGTGTATGACTTTTATCTCAAGCACATTGCGCATGTTAATAACTGGGATTTAGTTGATACGTCGTGTGGCGAAATTGTGGGCGAGCACTTGCTGGATCGTCCGCGTGATCTGCTTGAAAAGTTAGCCCGCAGTGACAACCTTTGGGAGCGACGGGTGAGTGTGGTCAGCACATTCCAATTTCTCAAAAATGGCGACCCGACGACAACGCTGTTGATCGCCGAGATACTCTTGCACGACAAACATGATCTCATCCAAAAAGCCGTTGGTTGGATGCTCCGCGAAATGGGCAAGCGCGTGGACCGCGCGGTTCTGTTGGAATTTCTTGACCGCCACGCACACGAAATGCCGCGTACGATGCTGCGTTATAGTATTGAGCACCTGTCGCCAGAGAAGCGCACCCACTACATGATGCTCAAGGGTAGGAGTTGAGCATTTGGTGATTTTATTGTACAATCTGCATTAGCAAGCAGTTCTGTCCGCTAGTAGGAGGAGACTCCCTTGAACGGTCGAGACGCTAACGGTACCCGCCGCACGGCACGCGCACGCCGGGCGCGCACCAACCCCCGGTTCCTGCCCCAGACGGGCACGGACCAGCCCCAGGCCCCCGAGACCTCGGGTGGTGAGGTGCGCCAGCTCCCCGTGCGTGGCCGCCGCAGCGGTACCACCCCGAACGACGCCGCCTGATCTAGGCGGCTGAGCTCGGACTTGCGCCATGGCGGCGCCGCGAGGCACATTCTACATCCGTGCCCGCGGCGCTGCCGCAATCCATGAAATTATTTTGATATACTGAGGTCACATAAATAGGGGATCTCGTTCATGAACGTAGAAGTAAACTGGCTCGCCATTGCGCTCGCAACGGTCGCTTCGATGGTAGTTGGCTCTGTTTGGTACGCGCCAAGTGTCTTTGGTAACAAGTGGATGGACTGGGCAAAGCTCGACCGCAAAAAGATCGAGAAGAACGGCTGGAAGCCAATTGTCTTTGCCGTCATCGCCTCTGTCGTTACGGCATACGTTTTGGCACATGTGGCGTTCTTGTCTCACAAGTTCTTTGGCAACTCGTTTATGATGGACGCGCTGTCGACGGCCTTCTGGGTATGGCTTGGCTTTACGGCTGTCCGTTTTTGGACACACGACTCGTTCGAGGGTCGCCCGTTCAAGCTCACGGCCATGAACGCTGCCCACGAACTCGTCACTTTTGTCGCTATGGGCGCCATCATTGGCTGGTTGGGTGTTTAACTCCGTAGCTACTTGAGATAGAATAGGCGTAAGCTTATTAGAACTCAGCCGCCGTTGCCTTCGTAAGCTCGGCGGCTGTTAATTTTTGGAGTATAGCCACCATGGAACAAGAGACCGAGACATCCGAAATTTCCGAGACCCTTCCGCAAACTCAGCCAGAGACCGCTGCGCCTACGCCCGACCCAACGGCTACGGGCTACAAAGAGACCGACATCTTTGCCTGGGCGAATAACTTGTTTCAGTACAAAGAAGACCTCAAGATTGAACTTTTCTTGATCAGCAAAAACTACGTGCTGTACCGCGCAAAAGTACACGCCGAGCTAGAGAAGCAACTCCAGCCGCTATTTATCGATAGCGTTATGGAACACGTCTTGGATGGCATTGAGGGCGGCATGATCGTCCGCGGCTTCGAAGACGCCGAGAGCGAAGACAACGTTATCCAGCGCACCCGTGTCGACCGCATTGGCGACCTGGTGACGGTGATGGACTGGGTCAAGAACCAAGAGCACGCCATGGAACAGTTTAGCGAAGAGCACGGCCTGAAGGGCTTCCGTGGTGTCATTGCGCGTTGTACTGCGCCTGGCATGAAGCAAACGTTCTACATGATCAAGAAGCTCCCGACAGCACAGTTGCTGGATGGCGAAGGCACATGGGTCGCGAAGGGTAATAACTTCGTGCCGATCGTTGCTGGCGTTTTGCGCATCCCGTCAGACAACCAATTGATGGTCCTTGAGGACGACTTGTATGTCTTTAACCAGGCCAAGCTGGAGCAGCTGTTTGGATACAACATCAAGAAGCAGGCAATTGCCGACAAGAAGATCCGCGAAATCGAAGAGAACTTCAAGCTGAGCTTCGAGGAAGAGATGAGCCTGCAAACGATGGTCAAGGGCAACAAGACGCTCATCAACAAGCTACAAAAGATCGACGCGACGCTCGTGACTCAAGAGCAGCTGCTCGACCACGCCGAAGAACTTGGGCTGACACTGATGGTCGACGAAGAAGGCGCCATCATTATCCTGAGCGCCAAGGATCTCGCGGTGTTCGTTAACTTGCTCAACGACGATTACGTGGAGTCAGGCTTGACCGGCATTCGCTACGAAATCAAGAGTAAGAAGCCACTGAAGATCAAAGAGGAAGACGCACCCGCCGCGATCTGATAAGATAGAGGTAGCATGAGGAAGCGCATAGGCATCTACTCCGGCACGTTCGACCCAGTCCATAACGGCCACGTAGCATTCGCCCTAAACGCCCTAGAGACTGCCCGATTGGATGAGGTGGTGTTTATTCCCGAGAAGACTCCGCGGGGCAAGGACGATGTTACTGACCTGACGCATAGGTTTGAATTGCTTGTCCGCGCCATTGATCCGTATGAGGGTCTGGGCGTGCGGTTACTGGGTGCCGAGCAGTTTTGCGTTGGTGGCACGATGCCGGAGTTGCGCGCAATGTTTGGCGATGCCGACCTCTTTCTTCTACTTGGATCTGACGTTGTACAAACATTCCCAGAACGCTGGGCTAATTTGGATGAGCTGTTTACGCAGATGCGGATTGTGATTGGCCTGCGCAAGGGCGATACCCGCCGTGATATCAAGAAGCTGCTGCGCACACTGGACGTGACCGTACGCCCACGTCCAGTTTTTGTTGAGAGCCCGCTTGCGGCAGCTAGTTCCACTCGCGTGCGTCATGGCCATGCCGTACGGGATGTCGCGCCAGAAGTTTCTTCCTACATCCAGCAACACAATTTGTATAAGGGCAGGGAGTAGTCATGCCAAAGTTGAGCGCAGGTATTATGTTGTATCGGCAGGGCGATCACGGAGTCGAGATTTTGTTGGTACATCCTGGTGGCCCGTTTTGGGCCAAAAAAGACATTGGCGCATGGTCAATTCCAAAGGGCGAATACGAAGAAGGTGATGATGTTTTTGCCGCTGCGAAACGTGAGTTCCGTGAAGAGACTGGCTTTGACGCACCAGCTGGCGAGCCCGCAGAGCTTGGCCAAGTCAAGTACAGCAACAAGATTTTAACCGCCTGGTCGCTTGCTGGCAGCGTGGATGCGCGCCGCGTGAAGAGCAATATGTTTACAATGGAATGGCCGCCCAAGACTGGCCGCAAGCAAGAATTTGCGGAAGTTGACCGCGCAGGATGGTTTCCTCCAGCAATCGCCAAGCAGAAGCTGGTCAAAGGCCAAGTTGAGCTTGTTGACCGGCTGTGTGAACAACTTGATGTTTCAGCGGACGAGGCCGAAAATCAGTCCCAAATGACACTGTTGTAAGTCTAAATTGCCAGCGCGAGCGCCATGTTTTCGGTCGCGACGTCGTGGAGCGCTAGCTCGTCGTCGCCGAGGTTTTGTGCAAACTGTTGACTCAATATTCCAGGGGTGAGTGCGCTGATCCGGCGGTTTAGAATGCTAAGCGCCTCATGCATTTGGTGCTCGGTATTGGTGACGCTGTGGGGTTGTGCTAGGCGCAACACTTCCAAAAAATCGGTGGCCACGCGTATGAACCGACTGCTTGTGTTCAAAATTACATCAATGGCTTCGTTGAGCTGATTTCCGTGGTACATATTTGTGGCGAGGCGGTGAATATCCAGACCAACTTCGTCGAAAAATTCTTCAACATGGCGCCATCGTTCGGGCAGCAGACGCTCTATGTCGGCTTTTGGCGATAGCACGTTTAGCGCGAGTTGACTCGTACTGTGCGTATAGTCTACGACTAAGCCATAGTCCGGAAGTTGGCTGATGATGGGCGTTAGCTGCGCCGGCGTCATGTCCGCCTGGATGTACAGGCTGAAGCAATTTGCCGGCAGGTGGTCTAGCTCGTCCGCGGCCACAAAGAAGACGTCGGCGCCTGGCTCCTCGCGATATGGCTTGGCGGCAAATTCCATGTGCTGCATATGGGTGATGTCGTATGTGAGCTGCAAAATCTTTTCGGCATTGAGCGTACTGGCGCGTTCCTTCTGAAGCGCTCGCGATAGCTTGAGCCAGTATTTGCGAGTAACACTGAGGTCTATGACCGGCTTGTCACACACCACAACGACCTTACCCAGGTGCTGTCGAGACAGCATATGCCGCGCAAGGTCTGCGCTCTGACTTGGGGCTGATAGGGTAGCGATGCGGGTCTCCAGGTAGCGGTTCACGAGCGTTCCTTATAGTAGATGATGTTGCCTGAAACTGTAATGGTCGGTTTTGGTCACAATGACATGGTCGCGAAGGGGAATGCCGAGCAGCTGACCTGCTGCGGCAAGTTGCTGGGTGAGTGACGTGTCTTTTTGGCTGGGCGCAGGTTCGCCTGATGGGTGGTTATGAGCCACGATAATACATGCGGCACGGTCAACGATAGCATCCGAGA
>DATEFF010000114.1:0-3171 GCA_035280785.1 Saccharimonadales bacterium (SeqCode) | reverse complement strand
CTGCTCTTTCCTAACTATACACCCTGAGGCATTTGTTCGCGCTGCTGATTCTGCTGAGGTCCGCGGCCTTCGCCGTTGCCATTCGCAGGTGCAGCTGAGATCTCGTTGATCACGGTGATCACAATAGGTGTTCGACGAGTCTGGTCGTACAGAACGTGCGCGACGTCATCTTTGATTTCACGCTTCAAGTCGTCGAGATCCACCTTGCGGCCAGCGCCATAACTGCGAGCAATCTTTTGCTTCAGGTACTGGCGAATGGTGTTCATCAGCTCTTCGCTGTCGCGCAGGTAGATGAAACCGCGACTAATGATGTCCGGGCTCGTCAGCAGACGACCGGTCTTCTTGCTCACGGTCAGGACAACAACGAACATACCTTCGTTGCTCATGTGGATGCGGTCCTTCAGGACGATCTCGCTGACTTCTTCGCCAGAGTCATCGTACATGATACCGCCAACTGGGATGCGGCCAACCTTCTTAGCGCCGTTGCCACCAGGTTGAATCTCGATAACGTCACCGCTGTCGGCAACAAAGATGTTCTCTTTAGGGATGCCACATTCCTTCTCGGCCAGCTCGGCGTTGTGAACCAACATGTGGAACTCACCATGAATTGGCAGGTAGTACTTTGGCTTCAGCGCGTTAATGAGCTTGATGTGGTCTTCGTGGTAGCCGTGGCCAGAAAGGTGCAGCGGACCGAAGTCGTCGAGCGCTGGCTTCTTGTTCTGGACAACGTCTGAACCCTCACGCATCAGGCCGTCGACAGTACGCACAACGTACTTCTCGTTACCTGGGATTGGGTTGGAACTGAAGACAATGATGTCTGATCGCTTGATCTTGATGTACTTGTGCGCACCAGTGGCCATGCGGTTCAGGACCGCGTTGAACTCACCCTGCGAACCAGTACAGACAATCACAACCTTGCCGTCAGGCAGCTTGGTGATGTCTTCCATGCGAACGATGACGTCCTTAGGAATCTTGATGGCGTTTGCGCGCAGTGAAACCTCAAGGTTCTGCAACATACTGTACCCAGCAAATGCTACCTTGCGGCCGTGGAGCTTAGCCTGCTCCAAAACCATCTGCATACGGTGAATCTGCGAGCTAAATGTCGAGATCATGATGCGGCTGTTCTTGTGATGGTCCATGATGGCGCCAAAGCTCTGCGCAATCTCGTGCTCACCGTGGGTGTGCGTGCCGGCAGAGTCACAGTTGGTGCTCTCGTTCATCAGGAGGGTAATCCCCTCTTCGCGGCTGATCTGCTCGAGTCGCTCAAGGTCGAACTTGCGACCATCGACAGGGTTTTCCTCGAAGCGCCAGTCACCGGTGTCGACAAGCACGCCGACAGGGGTGCGGATAACGACAGCGGTTGCGTCAGGAATCGAGTGGTTCACGCGGACAAGCTCGATGCTGAAGCTGTCGCCCAGCTGTACACGTTCGTGTGCATCAGGGTTGAGCTCGTTAAACTGAGGCTGGTAGCCGCTGGTTGCTTCTTCCATTGCCTTCTTGAGCATGCCGGTAGTGAATTTACTGGCGTACACTGGAGCTGGAATGCGGTGCACCAGGTGCTTGAAAGCACCAATGTGGTCAAGGTGTCCGTGCGTGAAGACCAAACCACGAATCTTGTGCTTGCGCTCCTCGAGGTATGTTGGATCTGGCACGATGTAGTTGATGCCTGGGTAGTCGCTACC
Source organism: Saccharimonadales bacterium (SeqCode) (assembly GCA_035280785.1). GTDB lineage: Bacteria > Patescibacteriota > Saccharimonadia > Saccharimonadales > EFPC-124 > DATEFF01. The sequence continues at coordinate 1,489 of DATEFF010000114.1, read as the reverse complement.
TGGGAACAAAAGGCCCATGTCGACGACGATAATGTCGTTGTCGTACTCAATAGCCATCATGTTCTTACCAATGGTCATTTCGCCCAGACCACCGATTGGGATCACGCGCAAAACTGGACCCTTGGTAGGCTTGAGGCGTTTCTGTTGGATGAGCGTAAACTGCTCACCTTCGTAGCCGTTATAGACCGACTTGTTAACTGGCACATCAATGACGTGCTGACCGGCGATCTGGGTTACGAGCTCGCTGTTGCGGCGGGCTGCGCGCTGTACTTCACCACGACGGGTTTGGGTGCGAGCCAAGACGCTGTTCTGTTGCGCTTGCTGCTTTTGACCTTGCTGGCCGTTTTGTTGGTTGTTGCCCTGGCCATTGCCACGGCGGTTTTGCTGACCGCGATTATTATTGCGGTTCTGTTGTTGAGGCTGATTGCCTCCGTTATTTTCACTCATAATGAGTTGTTAATTCCCTTTCTTTAGGTTCATTAAAATTTTTGGGATCGATAGAAAGTCCTCTTCAATCACGACTTTGAGGTTGTGATTGTACAGGGATGCTGCGGGGTGCAGCATAGGCAGGATAGCTCGGCCGTTGGCATCGCGCTGGAGTGTTCCGTGCACTTGGCCAATGGTTACGCCCGGCAGAAACGATTGCATACCGTGGCGGCCCAGCGGGACGATCAGCGTTGGCTGGATTACGTCGATCTGGCGCTCAAGGTATGGCAAAAAAGCCGCCTTCTCCTCTGGTTTGGGGTCGCGATTGTTCGGTGGACGATACTTGACGATGCTGGTAATAAACACGTCTTGGCGCGTCAGCCCGATACTTTCCAGGAGTTTATCGAGGTTCTTACCCGCGGCGCCTATGAATGGCTCGCCTGTCAGGTCCTCATTTTTGCCTGGCGCTTCCCCTACAAACATGATTTCGGCATCTGGGTTCCCAGCACCCGGAACGATGTTCGTGGCCGTCTTGGCCAAATCTGGGCAGACATGATTTTCTAGCATGTCGGCAGTGATCTGGTCGAGAAGGTGTTGTTTGTTCATTTACTACGCGTCACCCGCGGTGCTTACGAGGCGGCTTAGAGGCGCCTCAACCCAAGATTTATGAATCGTTACTGGCTATTATACCTTATAACCTCTGTATTTTCCAGAGGTTGATCAAAATAAGTTCATACTGCACCCCAAGGGATCCTTAAATCGCTTGGGGTGCAGGCGGAGGAGTTCCGCCATACGGCACCGCGTACACGTTCACATGTCTCCGGGACGAACCAGGCAATAGTCGGCCCAGTTCCCGGCGCCGTCTGGGATCAACCCGAGGGCGTAAGGGCTGAACGCATGACCTTCGTCGAGCTTGGTCGTCTTGGACGGCCGCGTTTCGGTAAAGTGGTCAATGTCCACCCCCAGCAGGCCGTAGCTGCCCAATTGGTAGTGGTCGCCCCAGGCTGACCGTATGAGGTGTCTTGGTGCCGGGTCGATGACGACATAGCGCCTCCCGCCTGCC
>DATEFF010000113.1:0-11769 GCA_035280785.1 Saccharimonadales bacterium (SeqCode) | reverse complement strand
CACAAATGACAACCTTGTCCAACCTGGGCTGGCTGCGCACCGAACCATTTGCAGCCATCACAGATCTTTCTAGGAATATAAGCGACCTGTCTATTGCAGTTGTAAGCGCGGCAGTAGTTCTATTGATGTGCCTGGTGGTTGCGGCAGCTATCACCCATCAACGCTGGCCTAAATTTAAGGGACCGCTGTTTACGCTCATTGTCCTCATTACTGTCATTACAACGCTTGTCCTTGGCACGGCGACCGTTGCGCATAACATCAACTCTCCAACCGCGGGACCTGTCCGCTGGGGCACAGATTATCAGATATGGGCATGTGGCAACCAGCTCGACCTGCGCAATCCTCGGGGCTTGCTCGGCGACCGCACCGGCACGCCAACTCTATACGAGAAGAACGACGGGCGCATTCACTACGACGGCACGCCAGACAGCTTGCCCGACGATGCCTCACTCGGCAAGTTCATGCAAGTTGTTGGCGGCGAGATTAGTGACAGCTCGCTTGTTGTCCCGCTCAACGACGACGATGGCTTTATCGGCACGCCCGCCACACCGGACCAAGTCGAAAGCTACATCAAGACAAACCGCGACGGCATCTCAGCTAGCTTTGTTAACGACCAATTCTGCGGGGGCGAAAAAGCAGAGGTCCAGGCATTTGTGTATACCTACAGCGAGGCCAGCAAGACATACATCCAGAGCAAACTCATTCACCCCGCCACATACGAACTCAGCCACACCAACACATCCCCGCCTGGCGACTGTGTAATCATAGAGTTCGCTCCGCCAAAAGACAAAACCGACCACCTGTGCGCAAGCTACGGAGTGCGCGACTATGACCGCTGCACCGAGTTTGGTGTACCCGCCGACAAAGTAAGTCGCTGCGACATACGGGAGCTCGACTGATGCTCGACCCAGTCATCATGCTTATTCTGGTCACAGCGCTCGTCAGCGCCTTTAACCCGTACACCCTCAGTGTTTTACTGATGCTGAGCTCGGTTATTTATGGGCGCGGTCATGCGTCGGGCAGAGTCTTTGGGCTTGGGCTAACATACATTTTGACGCTTCTGGGCATGTCCATCCTGGGTGGCATTGCCATTCTCTACCTTTTGAGCCTGCTGCCGCTCATTGCGGCAACCTATTTAGCGCTGGGCGTTGGTATTCTGATTGTCTGTGCTGGCCTGCTCGAGATCAAAGACTTCTTCTGGTACGGCCAAGGTATTAGCATTCACGCGCCACACCTGGCGGCCAAAAACGTCAAAGCTCTCACCAAAATGCGTCCCGGCCTCAGCAGCGCCGTTACGCTTGGGTTCTTTGTTGCAATCGTTAGTACGCCAAGCAGTAGTGCGCCGTACTTTGCGACCATCACACTACTGGGCGGCAACTTTACCGTCGACACAATCAGCTTGGTTGTCCTGTATAGCGTGCTGTTTATCCTGCCGATGTTTGCCGTGCTTATAGCGATTGCTAGCGGCGCTAAAGTCAGTACATTTATGCGCTGGAAGGAAGACGCCAAAGACAAACTTCGCCTCGCCGTCGGCCTGCTGTTGATCGCACTTGGCTGGATGATAATCCTTACTACCAGCGGGGTTCTAAACTTTAGGTAAATCATGAACACAACAATCGTTAAACGCCACAAACACATCGAACCGTATGACCCATACAAGCTACTGCGGAGCATTTATGCATCGTGCCTGGCCGTCCGCACGCCAGCCGGCGAAGCTGAGATAACCGCCAAGCGCGTCGAGAAAGATCTGGCCGTCTGGGCGCGCAAAAAGCCCGAGATCACCAGCCACGACATCCGCATTCGCGCCGCGGAGTTACTCCACACCTACAACCCAAACGCAGCCTACACATATAAACATCACGGCACGATTCATTAGAAAGGAACGACCACATGGCAAAACAAAAATACGACTTTGACCTCATTGTACTCGGAAGCGGCGGAGGCGGTAGCGTTGCGGCGCTGATTGCCGCTGGCGCCGGTAAGCGCGTTGCGATCGCCGAGCCCGACAACGTTATGGGCGGCGAATGCACCAACTACGGTTGCGTCCCAACCAAATCGCTCCTGCACGCCGCCGAAATCTACGACGCCGCCAAACACGGCCAACAATTCGGCATTCGCTCTGGCACACTCACCTACAACTATCCATCACTGAAGGCATGGAAAGACCTGGCCGTCGAGCGGACCGGCAGCTCTGAGGGCAAACGCCTGTACGAAGCCGAAGGCATCAAGGTCATTGAAGGCGCCGCGCACTTTGTTGGACCGCACGAGGTCAGTGTTAACCGTCGTCACGTCACGGCCGAGAACTTCTTGATCGCCACCGGCTCTCACAGCTTTATCCCGCCAGTCGAAGGCCTCGAAAAAGCTGGTTACATCACATTCAAAGAAGCCGTTAACCTCACTCGCCCACCAAAATCACTGTTTATTGTTGGTGCCGGCGCAATTGGCTGTGAATTTGCCGAGCTCTTTGCTATCTTTGGCACTAAAATTCACCTGGCCGACATTACGCCGCGCATCCTCAGCCACGAAGACGAAGAAGTCAGCGAGCTCATCCGCGACACATTCGAGCGCGACCGCGGCATGAACGTCCTGACCAACACCAAAGTCCTGCGCGTTGCCAAGGAAGGCCTGGCCAAGCGCGTCTACTTCCAGCAAGGCCATAGCGAAAAGTCGGTTAAGGTCGACGAAATCCTCATCGCCACCGGCAAGCAAGCCAACGTCGACATTGGCCTCGAAAACGCGGGCGTCGAATACACCCCACGCGGCATCGCCACCAACGAATTCATGCAGACGAGCGCCAAGCATATCTACGCCGCTGGCGACGTGGTTGGACCATACAACTACACGCACACTGCCATCTACCAGAGCCGCCTGGCCGCCAATAACATGCTACACAAGCAAAAGATTGCCGCCGACTACCGCGCCATCCCACGCGTGACATTCCTAAACCCAGAAATTGCCTCGGTTGGTCTCAGCGAAGACGAGTGCATCAAGCGTGACATGCGCATCAAAAAGGCCGTCGCGCCAATCGCCATCATCGGACGCGCCAACACCAGCAATGTCGAACGCGGGTTCGTAAAGGTTATTACCGACAGCAAGGGTGTGCTCATCGGCGCCAGCATCGTCAGCCCACGCGCCGGCGAAGTCATCCACGAACTCACGCTCGCCATCCAAATGCGCATGTCAGCCCACGACGTCGCCAACACCATTCACGCCTTCCCAACCTGGTCAGAAGCTGTACGAATTGCGTGCAGCAAAGTCTCGCGAATGTAGCGCTACGACCAAATAAATATGTCTAGATAAATCCAGGTGTGCACGATTGCAGCCAGCGCAAACAGACCAATCAAGATGCGTTGGCGCGTGCGTCGCTTGGCGCCCAAAAACTCATACGACAGCAGCCCGAGGACCAAAATCACCGGCAGCAGCCACTTGAGCCGACCAAACGCGTAGACCGAATCATGCTCGACCAACGGGATTGACTCCAGCAGCGGGAATGCCGCGATAGCCACAACCGCCCAGGCAAACGATGGTTTAATTTTGCGGACGTATACCAAGAACATCGAGTACGCCGTGATGATGTAGAAGCCATAATCCTGGAACAGCCGCGTGATAAACTGTCGCACGACCAACATCGGCTGATAAATACTACCGTTTGCCGTCCGCGCCTCGACTCGCTTAAAGATGGTCGACGTGTAGCTTGCGAAGTCCGCACCCGTAATCAGCATGACCTGCACGGCGACCAATGTCAGCGCCAATAATGCACCCCCAAACAACCCTGCAACCATGGCAATATACGCACGGTTCTTTGTTCGCCACAATTTGTACAGCGCAAACAACGCGATGCCGACAGCGCCAAGCACACCCGTCCACGTTATGACAGCCAGCGCAAAGCCAACAATTGCAGACTCCCACCATTTAAAAAGTCCCTTGCGCTTCGCAAACAACAGCATCACGCCAACAAACACCGGTTGGAGCAGCTCGTGCGCCCAATAGACATTCATGTGGCCCTGCAACGTGCCGGTCGAGAATATATACGCCGTAGCGGCTAAGAATGCGACGAACTCCCTGCGTTTGCGATCACGTTTGGGCAAAATCTCCAGCAGCAAATAGTAAATAAGTATCGTCGTGATTAGCTGGAGGACGAGGTTAAAGACATCCAGACTGACCAAATTAACAGGGATTGAGAAAGCCGTGAACACCAAATACGGCACAACAAACAGCGTGGGCGGGAACGACGAGTAGACGTACAAGTCCTCGAAGTTCTCGCGCTTCAGAAAGTTCGCGCTCTTGCCTACATAACCGGCAAACCGATGCTCGTCGACAGTGTGTGTCTCGTACACGCTAAAGACATAGCCAGTGTGCTTGTAGATTTCATAGTTCGTGAACCGATCCCACGTGCTGTCAAAGCGAGACTCAGGGGGCATGCTAAAGGCCGGCCAACGAAGCCCTACGGAAACCGCAAAGAGGACAATCAGGACAACGAGCGGCCATTTTTTCTTTACCCACATACTTGTCTGATTGTAGCACGCGCCACTCTGCTGTGCGGATTGCGCGACAAAACCAAAGAAAAAACGACCACCGTAGTGATCGTCTTTTCATGGTAGCGGGGGTTGGATTTGAACCAACGACCTCATGGTTATGAGCCATGCGAGCTACCGAGCTGCTCTACCCCGCGTCATCAGCATTACTGCCGTTTTGGTCATGTACAATCATACATCTGGCTGACCTCTTTGTCAAACCTAGGTTTTGTTGCCAAACAAGAAATAAATCCATTGCTGGAAGTTGCTGCGCTTGCTAATTGGCGTGACTGGCTGGGTTGTTGGCGGCGTGGAGTCGGTTACCGTGTTTGGCGGCAGAATCAAAAGCTTCTCGCCATCATTTGCCTTGTTGAGATGCGAACGGGCGCTGAGCTCCAAGTATTCCTTGCTGCCAAAGTACTGGTTTTCGAACTGCAACGTCTGGTTTTGAAGTTCCTGGAAGGCAATCTGCTGACCGATGCCGTCGACTTCTTGCTGCAATACAAAGTTCTGCTGAATCGCACCAACCGTCCCCCATACCCAACTCGCAGTTATCAGCAAAGCCACGGCCAAGACGCCGTTATTTAAGGTCAGGTGAGATTTAAGCCGGTTGAACATGTTTGTTTTGGGTTGTTACCCCTCTAGTGTATACCCTAGTTGGTCGCACGCGCAAACTGAGGTCTACTCCTGAGGTTTTTTGTCTTCGCTGAGGAGCGCCAGAAGGATGCCGTTGGTCCAACCAAAGCCGTCTTGCAACGGATACTCACCGCCACCACCAGAGCCGCCGCTTGGGTCGATGACATTGTACTTTTCAACCAGTTTACCCTGGCGACGATAAGCGTTGACGTTAGTAGCAACCCAGCGCTGCTTGACCTCGTTGGCCAGCTCGTGGAAGTCGTAGTGGCGCAGACCTTGGATGCTCACCCAGTGCAGCGGCGCCCAGCCGTTTGGCGAATCCCACTGCTCGCCAGTGTCATCGAGCGTCGTAAGCAGACCACCTTGCTTCAGGAACTTGTCGCGCAGCACTTTTGCAACGGCTGCTGCTTGCTGTGGACCGGCGACCCGTGAGTACAGCGCAAACGCCGCAGCGCCCGTCTTGCGGCCAGTAATGTCGCCAAGCATAAAGTCGTAATCGTAATAAAAGCCGTCACGGGCAGACCAACAGTATTTATTGATCGCAGCAACGCGAGCTTCGGCCTGTGCCTCGTAGCGTGCAGCCAGTTTGCCTTGCTTAAGGAATTGATACGCCTCGGCAATTGTTCGCTCGAGGTCAACAAGCAGACAGTTGAGATCGATCGGTACAATGTCGGTCGTGTGGATTGTGTGGATGTTTTTGCCATCCTTAAACCAGCGAGACGAAAAGTCCCAGCCAGATTCGGCACCAGCACGCAGATCCAGATACACCTGGCTCGGTAGGCGGTCCTGAGCCTCCCGACCGGTCTCGACATCTTCTTTGTAAGACTCTGGGCGGGGCGTGCGCTTGTTGTCGTAGTAGCGGTTCAGGACAGAGCCGTCTGGCATCAGCACGACGCGGCGATTGGCGGTCTGGTCGGCACCAAGCGACTTGGCGCCCTTCATCCAAAAGCGATGCTCGGCGACAAGGTATGGCAAATACCGTACGAGGGTTAGCTTGCCGTGCTTACTCGCCAGCAACTTCACCATGTGCGAGAAGAATGGCGGCTGAGAACGACTCAAAAAGTACGTGCGGTTAGCAGTCGGGATGTAGCCAATCTTGCGAATCATAAAGGCGTAGTTCTTGACCATGCCCTCAATGAGATCCCAACGGCCGTCGGCAGCCAAACCTTGCATCGTAAAGTACGTATCCCAGTAAAACTGCGCGCCAAACCGGCCGCCCGGCACAATGTACGGGTATGGCAATGCAATCAACGAGCCGCTGTTTTTGTACGCGGTGCGAGTCAAGACATCCCACAGCTCGTTAATGTGCTGCTCGGTGCTGTTTTTGGGGTTGCTGTGGTAGTCGACACGTTGGTCGAACAAGTAGTCCTTGAAGTACTCCGCCACAAACGCCTGCAAATTAAATTTTGGATTCTCACGCTGGCGTGCGTAAGCCTTCAGAATTTTAGTCAGTCGCTCGGCCGGAACTTGGTCCACAAACGTCATACCGTCGGCGTGGATGCGCTTGAGCTGGACATCCTGAAACAACTCACCCAACAATTCGTCAGGTGAGGCCTTTGGGCGAGCCAGGCCAGGACCAAGGTTGGTTATCTGAGCCTGGATGCGCTTACTGTTTCGGAATCGGCGTAATGGAAACTGCATTCTATAAGATCTTTCTATTGGGCGTCCCGTGCTGCAATTATAGCTAATGCATGCAATAGCGGATAGCCCGCTTTGCCACTTGCAACAGATACAAACTGTGGCATGACGGTATATAATTTTGCTATACTTACAGCTGTAATGCAAGTATGGGGCCATAGCTCAGTGGTCAGAGCAGGCGGCTCATAACCGCTTGGTCGCTGGTTCAAGTCCAGCTGGCCCCACCAAGAAAATCCGAGCACAATCTGGTGGTCGGATTTTCTTGTACTAGAGCAACACTAGTAATTAGGAGTTAGTATGGTTGATTTCAAAAGCATTGAGATAAGGCTGCGATGGGTAATCAAACGACGCAACCTTCTCGATCGCTCTATGAGGCGATACAAAAAACTGAACCCACTAAGGTGGAGGGCTGTCGTTGCCGAGGACAGGATGTCCTACTCGCTCATCACGACCGCAATCAAACAACCGCCGTTTGATGAATGGGCCCTGTGGCACGCTGGAATCGTTCACGATTTACGAAGCATCCTCGACAATGCAGTCTGGGTTATGGCGCATGCGAGTGGCGCTCCAACCAAACCCACCAAACTCGAGTTCCCCATAGTCACTGATCCCACCAAGTGGAAAGAAGCATCCAAAAAGATCGTTGACCTCAACGAGACTGCCCGCAAAGCCATCGAAAAACTTCAACCATTTAATTTACCCCTTAATGATCCAGTCGGAAGCACACTCCGAATCTTGAATCAGCTCGATATCCAGAACAAACACCACGCGCCCATAATTACAGCCGTGTCCGACAAACAGCAGTTTAAAAACGAGCGCAAGATTATTTATAAGGTTCAGCCCGAAAGCCACGAAGAGACTAGGATTAAGCTGTTTCCGATTGAATTTAGGGAGGGTTCAGTAGTTCTACAAGAACTCACCCCCAAGCCCATCGAGAAGGTTGAGCAAGGTAACTTTACCGGTAGCTCGCATTTTGTAATCCGTAACGAAAACGGCGCAGAGTACCCCATAATAGGATCTATAGACCACCTAATCAAAGGCGTCCAGCTGACGCTCAACGCCCTAGGTTATTCTTCCTCGGGTGATCCAGAGAATTAATCGAATGTGATGCTTCGACTATTTTTTTAGTCTTCATACCTAGATTACTTCAATTCCTCAATGACCACATTCCAGTCTCCGTTCGCCGCCTTGACGTCGAGATAGTATGATCCAGCAGACTTCACCAACCTCGTCTCATCATTGGCGGGACCGTCCGCAGAAACCTCCGGGATTCCGCCACTTTCTTCGAGGCTATCGCCGTCCCTTACGACATAAAAGCTGACAATTGTATATTGATCTCCATTAACAACATACTTCAAACGGGCCTGTGCGCCGGAGAGTTTAAACGACTCTGTTCTTTTTGCACTCTTCCCCGCCCCCTCAAATACCTTTTGCCAACTCTTAGGCTGTTCGGCCACCTGTTCAGAAGACTCCTCCACTGGATTGGATCCAAAATTAGACCCTGTAGCGTCAACTGCTATGGGCTGGCCAGACGAATTAGTAGGGCCAGTGACACTACTTCGATATGTATTCGTGGAGCCGAATAGCATACCAAGGACGACGGCGACGCCAAATATAATCCACGCATTTCGTTTATCATTCTTACCCTCATCAACCCACTCAACACTTCGAATGTTCTTAGTAGCTACAAGGATAAAATCAATGATCGCCCAGAGTCCAAGCCCTCCAAATGTAATGAGCTTTAGGATGCCAGTGCCCACCTTGCCAAGGTAAAAACGGTCTACACCAAGTACCCCTAAAAAGAGCGACAGGATAAAAGCCGTCAACCATCTCTTCTGTAAAACCCCGTGTTGATTAGTTGCCATTTCAATCGTACCCCTTAATTAGCTTCATGTTGCTACAAGTTGGTTAGCAACGCAAGTAATTACTATTAAATTTTTATCACGTATGCAAAACGCCGCTCAAATGAGCGGCGTTTACTGGTCAGATTCCCTCGTGCTACTTGCTGCCGATGAGGCCGGCTTGCGCCAGAATCCAGATCATCACAGCAATGCTGATGAGGAACAGACCGAGACCTACTGGTGAACCCCATGAGAACCATGAGCCCCAGGCTCGCCAGTTCCGCATGCTAGAGTCCGAATTCCAGAAGTCATCACGATGTTGATCGTGAAGCTGCTTGATCGACTTCTTTTTGTCGTCCATGTCGTTTCGTCCGATTAGTTGCCTTGTGTAACCAACGATCGACCAACCGTTTGGTTAGCTCGGAGTTAACGCGAAAACCACTTCATCCTTGCCGCGCCTCGAGCGAGTGCCGGTGGACTTGAGCTATGGTGGCTTTATATCACACCATTTTTATATCATGCTACATGCAAATAGCAAAGCTAGGCGCGGTGTGAACGGCGTGGCGCTTGGCGGAGTCGCTTGGTCTCTTCGCTGAGCAATTCGGCCGTCTTGGCGGCGAAATCGGCAATAGCTGCGGCTTCTTTGGCGTCATACTGAGACAGGAGCTCGGCTAACTGGTTCTTGATCGGTTCAAAGAGGTCTTGAACTTCCTCGTAACGGCCACGACTGATTGGCTTGATGATGACGCGGCGGCGGTCGCTCTTGTCGTGCTCGCGCTTGACGTAACCATTGCGCTCCAGGCGGTCCACCAGACCCGTTACGGCACCGGTAGTCAGTCCGGTCAAATCAGCCAACTCGCCAGCGGTCATAGGACCAAAACGACGGAGAATGTCCGCCGCTTTATGTTCCGTTGCACTGAGGCCCATCCTCTCGCCGATAGCGTGGTGGAACATGATAAGCCGCGAGTTAACTTCACGCGCCCATGTATCAATTGCTTCTTTAGGGTCCATTGGTTGTGTGGTTGTCATACTGCCTTTCCAGCCTACAAATTTAGGCGGTGTGTGACTGTTTTTATCGATAAACGTTTTACGCTTTACTTATTATATCATTAACAATCGCTCACCCCTAGTCGAGGTAATTGCACAGTAACATACCGGACGGGCTGTGTCAGCATATTCTTGTACTAAATACTTACCAACTAAGATGCACGAATCTTAATTTTTGCATTTAGTCTTAAAATAACGTCGCCTGGCGCGCTTTTTGCTCGCGCTTATGAAGCTTCTTTTTAAGCGCAGCCATAGCCGGATCATCGGCACGAGGCAACACACCCTCATCAATATCCTGCACAAACCTCGATAACTCGCGCACCTCACCGCCCCGCTTGCCAGCGTACAATATGTCGAGCTTGTTTCTTGCCCGAGTTACCGCCACATAAAACAAACGCTTTTCTTCGTCAAAGTCGGTGGGGATTGTCTTGCGGATGTTTGGCAGCGTACCCTCCTCGGCGGCAATGACAAAGACGTGCGAAAACTCCAACCCTTTCGACGCGTGAATCGTCATCAACGTCACCATGTCGGCTTCGGGGTCGTAGAAATCTTCCTGCGATAGCTTTTCGATGTAGTCCACGGCCGCCCGCAATCCATCCTCCTGTCCATCAAATCGTACGAGTGTACTCACAAACTGGTTGAGCCGCTGGCGGCCGTCATCCTTTGCGGCCAAACCCAGCTTGTCGATAACCTGACCAGCGAGTTTACTAACTGCCTCAGTAGCATCGAGCCCTTCCAAAAGAGCTTGCAGCTGACCACCGGAAAAGCCTTTTACTTTGGGCAGCTCCCCGCCGCTTAGCCACGAGAATATGCCAACGATGGCCTGGACGTCTGGCTGTTCGTACGGTGAACCTTCGCCCACAACCTGGAACGGGATGCCAGAGTCGTGCAGTCGCCGTTGCAATGTCTTCGAGACTTGGTGGGTACGATACAAAACCGCAAAGTCCCGGAATCGACCACCGCCATCGCCGTTCGCCTTCAGGAGATCACTCCCACCTATCCCCTCTTCTATTTGCGCCAAGATGTAATCGGCTTCGCTAAATTCGTTGAGCGTGCGAACCGCCTTCACGGTGCCGGGCTGGGTCGAATGTGCCGTTAGCGCATCTCGGCCGTCAAAGATTGTCGACGCGAGCGCCACAATTGATGCGTCGGAGCGGTAATTCACGTCCAAAGTCACCTCGGTATAGCCAGTAAAATCACCCCGGAAGCGATCAAACATCTCTGCGCTGGCGCCGCGGAAGCCATAAATCGACTGCTTTGGATCACCAATAACAAATACGTTATCGTTGCCACGAATCAGCCCGATGAGCGCCCATTGCAACTCGCTTGTATCCTGAAATTCGTCGATCAAAATGTAGCGATAACGCCTACGCCACTTGTTGTGCACGCCGCTGTTTGCCGGCAGCTCGTGATACACGCGGTACAGCAAATCATCGTAGTCGATGAGGCCCGCCGAGCCGAGCGCAGCCTGGTAACTGTCGAGTATTTTTTGCCCCGCCGCGTTGGTCTTATCGCCCAGCGCGCCCTTTTGTTTAGAGATTGCCAGCGCTAACTCGCGCACGGTTAACGACTTCATCTCGGCCGGACGTGGCAGCTCGCGAATGATAGTTTGGCGCGTTGCTTCGTCCACAAATTTTAACTCCGTACCCGGCTCCAGGTCCTTCAGCAAGTGATGACCCAGCGAGTGAAATGTCGAAATATCTGGCGCATTGCCGCCATCCAAAAGCGCCGCAACCCGCTCGTGCATTTCGCGCGCCGACTTGACCGTAAACGTCAGCGCCAAGATATCGCCCGCCTTTACGCCAGACCGCAACAGATGCGCAATGCGGGCCGTCAGCGTCTTTGTTTTGCCAGTGCCAGGGCCCGCGACAATCAGCACCGGACCATCGCCGGCTTCAACGGCGGCGCGCTGCTGATGATTCAATTCAGTACTCACGATACCTACTATAAGCCAGACCAATGTTACTATGGTACCGTTGGTATCCGACCCTGCTAGGAGAGTTCAATGACCCAATTGCAACCGGCCGCCGCCGAGGTGGAGGCCCAAAAGCAGCGGCTTCGCGCGCTGAAGCCGAACGCACCTGCTCCACCGG